>NZ_JBHWUR010000149.1:0-16192 GCF_042737755.1 Streptomyces sp. NPDC059994 | reverse complement strand
GGGGCGATGACCCCGGCCGGGCCCGTACGGCGAGCGGATCCCGCCCGTATGTTCGGGCGGGCCCTCGGGGATCTGGACGCTCCGGATAGGCTGGGCGGATGACGCGAGCCGAGCATCCCCAGAGCTCCGATGGCGTAGGGGGGACCCCCACGGTCGTGAGCCCCGTTTCCGACGCCCTAGCCGCAGACTCACGCGAGCGTGCCGTACGGGCCCTGTTGCGTATCCCGCCGCTGAGGCGATTGTGGAGCGCGCAGTTCGTCGGCGGGATCGGCGACGCCCTGGCCGTACTCGTCCTGCTGCTGCTTGCCCTGCAGGCGGCGGTCTCCGAGGACGCCCTCGGCGGGGGCTACCGGGGCGCGGCCTTCGCCGTGGCCGCGGTGCTCGGCGCCCGGGTCCTCGCGACGTTCCTCTTCGGGGCGGTGCTGCTCGGACCCGTGTCCGCGCTGACCGCGCCCAGCGGTCCGCTCGACCGGCGCTGGACCATGATCGGGGCGGACGGCGTACGCGCCGCGTTGCTGATCGTCGCGCCGCTGTGGATCGACTGGACCCCCGACAACGCGCTGGTCTTCCTGCTGGCCACCGCCTTCGTGGCCGGTGTCGCCGAGCGGTTCTGGACGGTGTGCAAGGAGAGCGCGGCGCCCGCGCTGCTGCCCGCGCCCCCGCTGGAGGGCGCCGCCGTGCGCCCGCTGCCGGACCATCTGGGCGCGCTGCGGCGCCTGTCGCTGCGTACGACGTTCGCGTCCGTGCCGACGGCCGCCGCCGCCCTGCTGGTGGCCGCGCTCGTGAGCAAGGGCCTCGGCAAGGGCATCGACTGGTTCTCGCTGCACCAGGCGGCACTCGGCTCGTACGTGGCGGCCGGTCTGTTCGCCGCGTCCGTCTCCGTCCTGGCGATGCTCGAACTCCCGGACTCCCAGACTCCGCGCGCCCGCTCGCCGCTGGAGGGGCTGCGCAGGCCCTCGACCGGCGCCGGTCCGGACAAGGGGCGTACGGGCGCGATTCCGCTGCTCGTGCCGGCCTGCGGGGCGGTCGCGGGCGCCCTCGCGTCGGCGGTGGCCGTCGCCGTGCTGCACGCGGCGGACCTCGGTGGCGGGGCCGCCTCATTCGCGCTGCTGGTGCTCGCTCTGATCGGCGGCGCGGGCGTGGGTATCCGTACCGCGCCGAAGGTGCTCCCCGTCCTCTCGCGGCGGCGGCTGCTCTCGCTGGCCATCGCGGCCACCGGGGTCGCGCTGCTCGCGATGGGGCTGGTTTCGGACACCGCGACGGTCCTGTTCATCGCGCTCCTCGCAGGTGTCGCCGCAGGTGTGGCGGCCAACAGCGGGCACACGCTGATCGACCAGGAGACCGAGGAGCACCGCCGGGCCCGCACCACCGACCACCTCCAGGCGGTCGTACGGGTCGCGATCGGCCTCGGCGCGATCCTCGCCCCGCTGGTCGCCGCCGCCATCGGCCCGCACCGTCTGGCCGGCGACGGCTTCGTCTTCGCGCACGGCGGCGCCGGCTTCACGCTGATGCTCGTCGGCGCGCTGCTGCTGCCGGTCGCCGCGGTCGTCCTGGCCAAGACCGACGACCGGCAGGGCGTGCCGCTGCGGCGCGATCTGCGGGACGCGGTGCGCGGCGCCGACCCGGTGCAGGCCCCGGCCCCGACCGGCTTCTTCATCGCCCTTGAGGGCGGCGACGGCGCGGGCAAGTCCACGCAGGCGCAGGCGCTGGCCGAGTGGATCAGGGCCAAGGGCCACGAGGTCGTGGTGACCCGTGAGCCGGGCGCGACCCCGGTGGGCAAGCGGCTGCGCTCGATCCTGCTCGACGTCTCCAGTGCCGGGCTCTCCAACCGCGCGGAGGCCCTGCTGTACGCGGCGGACCGCGCCGAGCACATCGACTCGCTGGTCCGCCCCGCCCTGGAGCGCGGCGCGATCGTCATCTCGGACCGCTACATCGACTCGTCGGTCGCCTACCAGGGCGCCGGGCGCGATCTGTCGCCGACCGAGGTCGCCCGGATCAACCGCTGGGCGACGGGTGGTCTCGTACCGCATCTGACCGTGCTGCTCGACGTGTCGCCGGAGACCGCGCGCGAGCGGTTCACGGAGGCGCCGGACCGGCTCGAATCGGAGCCGCCCGAGTTCCACGCGCGCGTAAGGGCAGGTTTCCTCACCCTGGCGGCCGCCGACCCGTCCCGCTACCTGGTGGTGGACGCGGGCCAGGAGCCCGAGGCGGTCACCAAGGTCGTACGCCACCGGCTCGACCAGGTGCTGCCGCTCTCCGAGGCCGAGGTGAAGGCCCAGGAGGAGGCGCGCAAGGCGGCCGAGGAGGAGGCCCGGCGCAAGGCCGAGGAAGAGGCCGCGCGCAAGGCCGAGGAGGAGCGCCTGGAGCGCGAGCGCCAGGCGCAGCTCGCCAAGCTGCGCGCCGAGGAGGAGGAGCGCAAGCGGCGCGAGCTGGAGGAGGCGCGCCGCCGCGAGGAGGAGCGCAAGGCGGAGGAGGCCCGGCTGCGGGCCGAGGAGGCCAGGCGTCTCGCCGAGGAGGAGCGCGTCCGGCGCGAGGCGGAGGCCAAGGCCGCCGAGGCCGAGCAGGCCCGGTTGCGCAAGCAGGCGGAGGAGCAGGCCCGGCTGCGCGCCGAGGCCGAGGAGCGCCGTCTGGAGAAGCAGCGCAAGGCCGAGGAGGCGCTGCGGCGGGCCGAGGAGGCCCGGCGGCTCGCGGAGGCGGCGAGTGCGGCGGCTGCGGCTGCGGCGGCCGCGGCGGCCGCCGCGCCGACCGCCACGGGCTCTCCCTCCGCCCCTGCGACGGCGTCTCCCTCCGCTCCCGCCAAGGGCGCGGAGGCTTCGGCCACGCGCGCGAGGCGGAAGCCCGAGGCGGAGTCCGCCTCCGAGGTGACGGTGCCCACGCCCGTCGTGAACCCGGACGGGCGCCCCGAGGTGAGCCCCAACGAGATCACCCAGGAAGTCGCGGTGCCGGGCACGGACGCCCCTGGCCGGTCCGCTCGGGACGCCGCAGAGACCACGGTCCTGCCGCAGGTCCCGGCCGAGGCCGCCGAGACGACGGTGCTGCCGCCTGTACGGGACGCGGACGAGACGACGGTGCTGCCTCCCGTACGGGAGCGGGCGCGGGACGCCGAGGAGACGACGGTCCTGCCGCCGGTGCGGGACGCGGAGCGGTTCCCGCGGGGGATCTTCCGGGACGAGCAGGAGCAGCCCGAGCGGGCGAACGAGCGGACGCGGGAGCTGCCGCAGGTCGACCCCGAGCAGCTGGGCGCGGAGCCCGGGGCCGGAGCGGAGGCGAAGCGGGGCCGGCGGCCCAAGCGGCGTTCTGACTGGGCCGAGGAGACCCCGCTTGACGATCTGCCCTCGCTCGCCGACGAGCTGCTCGGGCCGCGCGCCGACGACGATGACGACCGCCGGGGCCGCCGCCGCTGACCTGCGGGAAAGCCGCGCCGGACGGGATTGTCCGACCCCTCCCTCACAATGGGGTCGTAGCGGGGACGTACGGGGCGGAACAGAGCGCGGAGGCGGTGACCCATGACGGTGTGGGACGACCTGGTCGGCCAGGACCGGGTGCGGGAGCAGCTGGCCGCTGCCGCGCGCGACGCCGACACGCAGGTGACCGCGGTCTCGGCCGGCGAGCCCGTCCCGGACGCGTCGAAGATGACGCACGCGTGGCTGTTCACCGGGCCGCCCGGCTCGGGCCGGTCCACGGCCGCGCGCGCGTTCGCCGCCGCGCTCCAGTGCGTCAGCCCGGACCGGGCCCTGGGCGGGCAGCCCGGCTGCGGTTTCTGCGACGGCTGCCACACCGCGCTCGTCGGCACGCACGCGGACGTGCAGATCATCCGTACCGACCTGCTCTCCATCGGCGTCAAGGAGACCCGCGACCTCGTCCGGCGCGCCCAGCTGTCGCCCGCCGTCGGCCGCTGGCAGGTGATCGTCCTGGAGGACGCCGACCGGCTCACCGAGGGCGCGGGCAATGTGCTCCTGAAGGCCGTGGAGGAGCCCGCCCCGCGCACGGTGTGGCTGCTCTGCGCGCCGTCGCTGGAGGACGTGCTGCCGACCATCCGTTCGCGCTGCCGCCATCTGACACTGCGGACGCCGCCGGTCGAGGCCGTCGCCGAGGTGCTCACCCGCCGTGACGGCATCCCGGCGGAGACCGCCCTCGCCGCCGCCCGCGCCACCCAGGGCCACATCGGCCGGGCCCGCCGCCTCGCCACCGACGACCGCGCGCGCGCCCGCCGCGCCGCCGTGCTGAAGGTGCCGCTCCGGGTCGAGGACGTGGGGGGCTGCCTCAAGGCCGCCCAGGAGCTGGTCGACACGGCCGCCGAGGACGCCAAGCAGCTCGCGGAAGAGGTCGACGTCAAGGAGACCGATGATCTGAAGGCGGCCCTCGGCGCCCAGGCCGGAGGCCGTATGCCGCGCGGCACCGCCGGGGCGATGAAGGACCTGGAGGACCGCCAGAAGCGCCGCAAGACGCGTACGCAGCGGGACAGCCTGGACCTCGCCCTCACCGACCTCACCGGCTTCTACCGCGACGTCCTGGCGCTCCAGCTCGGCTCCCGTATCGCGCTGGCGAACGAGGAGGTACGGGACGCGGTGGACCGTATCGCGCGCGGCTCCGCGCCCGAGGGCACCCTGCGCCGCATAGAGGCGGTCCTCGCCTGCCGCGAGGCACTGGACCGCAATGTGGCGCCGCTGCTGGCGGTGGAGGCGATGACGCTGGCGCTGCGGGCGGGGTAGGGCGGCCGGGGACGATACCGCCCCCGGCCGTCCCCTGGCCCCGCGGTTGACCGGCTCACTCGTACGAGCCGTCGTCCGGCAACCAACGGGGCACATGCCGTCACTCCCCGGTTACGCTCCGGGGATGGACTCCAGGCGCCTGCTCCGTACCTCCGCCCTCGCTGTCGCGACAGCCGCGCTGCTCGCCTCCGGATGCTCGTCGGGCAGCTCGTCCACCACCGCGACGGCGTCCACCACATCGGCCGCGGGCGCCCAGATGTCAGCCGCGCTGCGCACGTACTACCAGCAGAAGCTGACGTGGCGGGCGTGCGGCGTACCGGGCTTCGAGTGCTCCACCATGAAGGCGCCGCTGGACTACGACAAGCCGGCGGGCACCTCCATCAAGCTGGCGGTCGCCCGCAAGAAGGCCACCGGCCCGGGCAGGCGGATCGGGTCGCTCCTGGTCAACCCGGGTGGCCCGGGCGGCACGGCGGTCGGCTACCTCCAGCAGTACGCGGGCCTCGGCTACCCCGCCCCGGTCCGGGCCCGGTACGACATGGTGGCCGTCGACCCGCGCGGGGTGGCCCGCAGCGAGCCCGTCGAATGCCTGACGAGCCAGCAGATGGACGCGTACACCCAGGTCGACCAGACCCCGGACGACGACGCCGAGAAGGGGGCGCTCGCGACCTCGTTCAAGAACTTCGCGAAGGGCTGCGAGACCCGCTCCGGGAAGGTGCTGCCGCATGTCTCCACGGTCGAGGCGGCCCGTGACATGGACATCCTGCGGCAGCTGCTCGGCGACAAGAAGCTGCACTACGTGGGCGCCTCCTACGGCACCTTCCTGGGCGCGACCTACGCCGAGCTGTTCCCGGACCGCACCGGGCGCCTGGTCCTCGACGGCGCGATGGACCCGTCCCTGCCGGCCCTGGAGATGAACCGCGACCAGACGGCGGGCTTCGAGACGGCGTTCCAGTCGTTCGCGGCGGACTGCGTGCGGAGCAAGGACTGCCCGCTGGGCACGACGTCGGTGGCGGACGCGTCGACGCGGCTCAAGAAGTTCTTCGCCGACCTCGACGCGAAGCCGGTCGAGACGGGTGAGTCCCGCAAGCTCGGCGAGGCGCTCGCCACGACGGGCGTGATCGCCGCGATGTACGACGAGACGACCTGGCCCGAGCTGCGCACCGGCCTCACGCGCGCGATGCACGGCGACGGCGGGGGCCTGCTGACCCTCGCCGACTCGTACTACGAGCGGGACGCGGAGGGGAGGTACGCCAACCTGATGTACGCGAACACGGCCGTGAACTGCCTCGACCTGCCCCCCTCCTTCTCCGGCCCCGCCGCGGTCGACGCCGCGGTCCCCTCCTTCGAGAAGGCCTCCCCGGTCTTCGGCGAGGGCTTCGCCTGGGCGGCACTGAACTGCGCGTACTGGCCGGTCAGGGCCACCGGCACCCCGCACCGCATCGAGGCGAAGGGCGCGGCCCCGATCGTCGTGGTCGGCACCACCCGCGACCCGGCCACCCCCTACAAGTGGGCGAAGTCCATGGCCTCCCAGCTGACCTCCGGCAGGCTCCTCACCTACGAGGGCGACGGCCACACGGCGTACGGCCGGGGCAGCGACTGCATCGACACCGCGATCAACACGTACCTCCTGGAGGGCACGGCCCCGCCCGAGGGCAAGAAGTGCACCTGAGCTGCAGAAGTCCCTCGAACAGGGGTGGTCAGGAGCACCCCTGGAAACTGTGTAGACTTGGCCGCGTTGCTGATCGCACCATGGTGCGGACGGCGTGCCGCCTTAGCTCAGTTGGCCAGAGCAACGCACTCGTAATGCGTAGGTCTCGGGTTCGAATCCCGAAGGCGGCTCTAGAAGAACCTCAGGACTCACTCGCCGTGACCTGGGGTTTTTCTTATGCCCCGATCAGGCGGGGACGGAACGCGATGATCTTCGCGCCCTCATGTGAGGCCGTCGTGAGGCCATCCTGTTCCGGAACCTCGGCCGCACCCTCGGCGAGGTGGGCCAGCGCCAACCGCGCGAGCTCCTCGACCGGGCGCCCGTCCTGCTCGGCCGCGCCGACGATCCGGGCGACGAGCTGATCGAGAACCGACTGCGCCGCCTGCTCGGCGGTGGGCTCGGCCGGGTCCGGATCGGGCTCCGGCGCGGGCCGGCGGACGCCACCCCGCGGCACCATGGCGGCGGTTGCCTCGGCGGCGTCGGCCGCCTGCTTGGGCATGACGGACTGATAGATGTCGTGCGTGACGCGGGTCTCACTGTGGCCGAGGGTCTCGGACACGATCTTGATGTCGACGCCGGCGGCGAGCATGAGCGAGGCGGCGACGTGCCGCAGGTCGTGCAGCCGGATCGGCGGCAGTCCGGCGAGCTCGACGAGCTTCTCGAACTGGTCGGTCAGCCACCCCGGGTGGATCCACTCCCCGTTCTCGCGGGTGAACAGCCGGCCCGACTCGACCCATGCCTCGCCCCACTCGATGCGGTCGACGTCTTGCCGCAGGGCCTCGGCTTCGAGGATCTCGTCGGTGTAGTCGTCGATCGAGATCACGCGCTCGCCCGCGTTGGTCTTCGGCGCGCTCTCCCTCACCTCCCATCCGTCCTGCACGAGCTGTGTCGCGATGGTCATCAGCCGGGACGCGCGGGCGTAGTCGGCCTTCCGGACGCCGCACGCCTCGCCGCGGCGCAGGCCCCGGAACGTGATCGTGTGGAACACGCCGTACAGGCGCTGATTCGTGTCCGCAAGGAAGTCGAGGAACTGTCCGGCCTGCTCGGGGGTCCAGACCATGACCGCCGAGGGCCGGGCGCCGGTCCGCAGCCATTCCTCGACTCGCTCGGCCGTCCAGACGAGCGCCTTGGGGCGCTGTACGGTCGGCAGCTCGACGTACGAGGCGGGGTTGAAGGTGAGCGCCCCGCGCCCGATCGCGACGTTCAGAGAGGCGCGCAGGGTGTCGCGGATGTGCTTCTGAGTGGCGGGGTTGGTCACCCGGCGGAAGGGCGGCATAGCCTCGATGGCGGCCTTGAGTGCCTTCCGTCGTGCGCGGTTCTCCTGCCCCTTCCAGGGGATCGCTTTCAGCTCGTCAACGGCCGTGCGCCGCATCACGTTCGCTTCGAGGATCTCCTCGTTGGTCTCGGCGATGCCTTCGAACATGCCGTCGAGGTGCTGCACCGTGAGCCGGTCGAGGCGGATGTGCCCGATCCGGGGTTTCAGGTGGCACCGCAGGTCGACCTCGTACCGGTCCGCGCCGCTCTTGCGCAGGCCCTTCTTTCCGGCGAGCCACAGGTCGAGCCACTCGGCGACGGTCATGTGCCGAGTCAGTGACTGTCCGGTCGCGAACCTCCGCTTGGTCTCGTCATAGTCGGGGATGTCCTCCCCGGTCGCCGAGACCGTCTCCAACAGGTCAGCGATCCGGCGGCGCCCGTCCGGGTCGGTCTTCCTGTCGGCGATGTCGAGCAGCGCGGCGAGCGCCGTCATGTCCGCCGTCGCGTCGGTCTTGGTCTCGTAGCCCATGCGGCGGAAGCGCCGACGGGTGCCGTCCTCTCGGACGGGCAGCTCAAGAACCAAGCTGAATATGCCGTGCGTTCGCTGCGACAGCTTGGGGCAGGCGGCCCCGAGCTGCTTGTCGGTCACCGCGTCGCGGCACCCGCAGCGCTTCGTGATCTGTCCGCTCATCTAGTCGTCTTCCTCCGGAGTTACCGAGTCGGGGTGGTCGAGCATGACGAGCCCCTTCATGTCCTCGATCCAAATCGCCGGTAGGCGGGGGACCGTGAGACCCGCTCGGGTCATGTCGTCGATGTGGTAAGCGAGTTGTTCGAGATGTTCGAAGTAGTCCTGTCGGGTGTCGGTGGCACGCTCCTTGTCTCGCACGGGCTCGTCGCCCGCCCTCTGCGCGCGGCGGTGCGCCTTGTCGACGGCGAACCGACGGCGCTCGAACTCGGGGTACAGAGAGGCGGTGTAAGCCGCCTGAGCCCACGCTGCGGCCCACCGCGGGCCGCTCTCGGTGATGGTCCGGGGGTCGGTGTAGTACCGGCCGTCGGCCGGGCCTGAGAGCGTGGGTGTCTCCTCGCCCGTCCACCACCGCCACACGGTGTGCGGCGCGCGCGGATCGGCGGCCGGGACGGTGGGCACGGTCTCCTCGCTCCCGACGGGGAGGGCGAGGAGCAGCGGGGGGACGGCGAGGGCGAGCCCGAGCACGAGCAGCTCGTCGACCGTCACCTCTCGGCGGCGGCGCCCGTCGGGCTTTCGTCGCCCCGACTCGATGCTGACGATCGCGGCGTAGGTGAGTTCGGCCGCGCCGAGGCGGGCGCACTCGGTGGCGAGCTGCTCGCGGGTGATCCCGAGGCGGTCTCGGTGCCGGCGAACTTGAGCGCCGATGGTGTCGCTTGCCGTGAGGTGATTGTGCATGTCGCACAGTCAACTTTGCCGGTTGCGCAATGTCAACGGGTGTCGCTACGTTGTTGATCTCAGACAGATAGGTCAGTCGGTCAGGTCAGAGCCGATCGGCCGATCACAACGAGGGGGCCCGAGGGATGAGTGAAGACGAGCAGGGGATGACACATGAGGAGCTGATGGCGCTGCCGGTCGCGGTCACGCTGGACACGGCGAACCGGGCGCTACTGCTCGGCCGGACAACGGGATACACCCTTGCCCGCTGCGGTAAGTACCCCGTGCCGCTGCTGCGCCACGGACGGCAGTACCGAGTCGCACGTGCCCACCTGCACCGGCACCTCGGCGTCGCGGCGGAGGGGCCGTCAGGCAACGAGTGACGGCATGGCGCCGCCCGCCGCGCGAGTACGCCGGCGGGCGGAGCGAATTCCGGGGCTCAGATGGGCAGCGTCCAGCTTGATCCGTGAGGCACGTCGAGCCAGACCTTTTGCGAGTCCGGAGTGATCGTCACTCCGAAGTCGCTCAGGTGCGGCGAGCCGTAGCTCTGCCACTCCATAACCGCGTCCTCGATGGCGGTCCACAGGTTGAGCGGCCCGCGCTGGACCACGGTCCAACCCTTACCGTCGGCCGCCGGTCGCGTCCGAGTCTGCGAACCAGTGGCCACGTCGAGCAGGATCTGCTCGGCGCCCATGCCGAGGCGCTCGGCCGAGGGCGCGGCGAGCTGTCCGACGAATCGGCCCGTCCAGTCATCGAGCAGGGCGGGGTCGATCCGGCTCGGCCGCTCCTCCCCGGGCAGCAGCTCGAACGGCCCGTGCGGTGGCCGGTCATGGGGGCGGGCGATCATGAACGACGTGTACCCGGGCAGGAAGCGGCCTTCCGCGACGCCGTTCCCCTCGACCGCTAGGCGGACGAGACCATGGGCGACGCCCCAGCCGGACAGGGTGACGAGCAGCGTCCCCCCGGTCTCGATCTGCTGGAGCAGGCCGTAGGGGACGTGCCGCATCGAGCAGAACGCGATCACGATGTCGTACGGGGCGCGCTCGGGGTAGCCGCGCAGACCATCGGCCGTGATGAGCGTCGGAGCGTATCCGGCCTCGGCGAGTGCCTTGCGAGCGCGCTCCGCTGCGGCGGGGTCGGTCTCGACCGAGGTGACGTTCTCCTCGCCGGCCACCTCGCACGCGTAGGCGGTCGAGAGGCCCGTACCGGTGCCGATGATCAGTACGCGCTTGCCCCGGGCGACGCCCGCCTGCTCGATCATCCAGAGAACGACTCCGGGCAGAGTCGAGGATGACGTCGGGCTTCCCCCGGTCACGGGACCGGTGGCGTCCTCGGCGAGCACCCCGTCGATCTGCGTCACCCATGTCTGATCCTGATAGGTGAGCCGCAGCCACTCGTCGGTGGACGTGTCATCGCGGCGGGTGGGCGTCCAGACCGTGACCCCCGGGGGACTGCTCGGCTTGTAGATCGCGGGGCCGAGGAACAGCTCGCGCGGGACGGTCTCAGCCGCCCGTCGCACCTCGGGGTCGTGCAGCACGCCGTCGGCGACCAGCTGCTCGACCAGTCGGTGCCGCAGGGCGGCGGCGGTCTCAATGGTCATGTGGTGTCACCCTTCTGGAGGATGTCGGCGAGCGCGCTCGCGATGGCACCCGTCGTGGCTTCATCGACGAACGCCCACTGCCCGTTCGGGTTGCATTCGAGGAACCACCATCGACCGGACGCGTCGAGGGCGAAGTCGAAAGCGCCGTAGGTGAGTCCGAACGCATGAAGGAAGGCGCGTACGGTCTCACGGACCGAGCAGGGGACAGGGACCGGCGAGCAGATGATCAGGCTTTGGTCCTGGCGCCAGTCGAGGTGATCGCCCTCGGTGTCGATCCGGCTCGCGAAGACCTCTTCCCCAACGGCGGCGAGGCGGATATCGGCGATCTTCGGCACGCAGGCTTGGAAGAGATGGGGGCACAGTGCGATCGAGTCGTCGAGTTCGTCGCCCTGGACGGCCCGCACCCAAACGGTTCGGTTCCGCCCATCCTCGCCCGAGAGGTGGACGCGGTGAACGGGCTTGTAAATCACCTTCCCGTGGTCGGTCGCGAATTTCACGGCGTCCGCTGGCACGTTCGTGATCAGGGTGTCGGGGACCTCGAACCCGAGGCGCGCGGCCGTGGCGAGCTGGAGCGCCTTGTTCTCCGCTGCCTGGTTACGCCCGGGGTGGTTGACGTACCGGGCCCCTGGAAGAGCGGTCAGAGCTCCCATGTAGCCGCGGCGGGACTGCTCCACCCCAAACCGCTGCTCGGGCGTCTCGGCGGACTGTGGGTTGATGAACGGGGTCGGTCGCCGCCAGTAGACGGAACGGACGGCCGACAGGTCGACGGTGCGGGTAGAGGTCGTGATCTCTCCAGTGAAGGCGCCCCGCTCGATTCGGGCGCTCATGGTGGCGGCGCCGGGGAAGTCGGCGGCGGGGTCGAGCCGTACGGCCGGGACGCCCCGGCCGTACAGCTCTGCCAACACCAGATCCGCCGTGATGTCACCTAGAGCGGTGACGACGAGAACCGGCGTCTCGGTCATGTCAGTCCGAGTCGCTGTCGTCGGTGAGGTCCGAGTCGGCGGGCGGGGGCGGGTTGGGCCCCCCACCGTCGGACGACGTCGAGGTCGCGTTGGCCGTGGCCGTGCCGGTGCCGTGCCCCGCCATCTCGACGCGGTTGTTGTTCGCGTCGAAGTAGAGGGTCGTCTGCGTCTCCGCATCGAGGTCCGTGCGGGTGTACGGCACGTCGGTGATGCTCGGGTACAGGGCTAAGCGGTTCACGCCCCAAGGCGCTGCCGTAGAAGTGGACATGCTTTCCTCCGAGTTGCTGTCAGTCAGGTGGTGCGGTCCGTCCGCGCGGGTGCATGAACGGAAGTTTGATGGTGGCTCCGGGCAAGCCGGTGCTACAGACGAAATTCGGCCCACACGACTTTGCCCAGAGGGGTGCGCGGCAGTACGCCCCACTCGTCCGACAGGCTGTCGACCAGGAACAGACCTCGGCCGGCGGTCGCGTCGCTCGGGGCTTGCGTGCACGGAGGCTTCTGCCATGCTCGGCCGCTGTCGTGCACTTCGATTCTTACCGTGTCGTTGAACGTCAGCAGGCGTACGAGGAAGAGGCGGCCGGAAGGGGCGCCGTGGCGGACTGCGTTGGATGCCAGCTCGCTCACGCAGAGCACCATGTCGTCGATGCGTGATGGCTGAACGGCCCATGCGGTCATGGCGATCCGCGCGAAGTCGCGGGCACCGCCGCTTGAGCGAGGGGCCTTCGGAAACACCCGATCGTGTAGCAGGGCGGGCTCGGGGTGCTGGCGTGTAGACAGGTTCATGCGCTGAGCTCCCGGTGAGTGCAGCCGTTCGCAACTTCCAGCGAGAGGAATCGGACGGGTCGAACCCTCCACTCGGCGCACGTCCCGTCGCGCAGGATGATCGTGAAGCCGGTTTCTTCGCCGCGGTACAGGGCAGCGACGGCTTGTATCCATCCGCTTCCATCGACCCATTCCAGGGCGCGTGCTATCTCGTGCGAGGTCAGGGTGACGTGTACGCCCCGGATGTCGATGCGCAGGGCCCGAATCGCAGCTCGGGGGTTCGCGACCACCTGCACGGGGGCGCGCAGCTCCACCGGTCCACGGCGGGGGTTGTAGCGCACGCGCTCGATCTCTACACCCGAGCAAACGGCGTGTTCATAGTCGACCGGAACGTGCAACCTTGGACCGTAAGGCGCCGTCGGACGGCGTAATACCTGCACTGAGACCTCCCTGCCGCGGCTTCTTGGCTACGTCCCTCCGGACCATTGTTGGAACGGTGAAGGGAGCGCAGCCCCGGGGGGACCTTGCTCAACGGAGACAGCGTTGGGCAGAGTTAGGCGACGTCAGGCGCGATGTGGAGGGTGATCCGGCCTGCCGTGGTGACGCAGTGAGACCGTAGCGCCACACGCAATCTCGCTGCAAGTGTGGACCGGTACAAACATGCAGACTGGCATATGCAAACAACCCCCCGCCCAGGTCAGGCGGGGGGTCGTTGGCTCGTTGGGCGCCGCAGGGTCGAGGGGGCTAGTTGACGAAGTGGTCGAACTCGCCTGCCTTGACTCCTGCGATGAAGGCGGCGAGCTTCTCGGGCGACGTGCTGATGATGCGGTCCGGGTCGTCGCTCTCGACCAGGAAGATCGAGCCTGCGCTCTCGGCGACGTACAGGCACTGTTCGCCCCCGCCGCCCGAGAAGCTCGACTTCTGCCAGTTCAGTTCGCTGTTCATCCCTGTATTTCTCACAGTTCTCTTGCGATGTGGTGAATGAAACTTCGCGACTCGTCGGGGTCGAGCGAGGTCTGCTCGGCGAATGCGAGCAGCGCCCGATACCGGTCGAGGTCTGCGGCTGTGTCCAGGAAGCGACCGCCGAAAGGCGTGTCGATGTGAACAGTGTCAAGCTGCGGCACCGTGCCGGTCGCGTACATCACGGTTTGTGTGACCTCGATGAAGTCATCTGCCGCGAAGGGGATCACGCGGAGCGCGATCCAATCCTGCTCGGATGCTTGCAGTAGGTATTCGAGCTGATCGCGGGCGACCTTCCGGCCGCCTACGCGCATCCGTAGAGCGGCCTCGTGCACGATCGCCTCGAACCGTGGCGGAGTCTCGCGGTCGAAGATCGCGCGGCGCTTCATGCGGTGCTCGACTCGGGCGTCGACTTCCTCGGTTGGAACCTGTGGGATGACGCCGGCGAAGAGCGCGCGTGCATAGTCCTCGGTCTGTAGGACGCCGGGAAAGGTCATCGGCTGGAGGCATCGCAGGCCGATTGCGTGGTGTTCGAGTTCGGCGATGTCCAGGAAACCGGGGGCGAGGATGCCGCGGTAAACGTCCCACCAGTGCGTACCCCTGCGCTCAGTGGCGATGGTGCACAGGGCGGCGAGCAGGGCCTCGTCGTCGGATTGGTAGAACGTGAAGAGCCGACGAATCCGTTCCTCGCTGATGCCGAGGCGGCCGGCCTCGATGTTGCTGATCCGTGCGGCGTCGGTGGAGAGCAAGCCGCCGGCGTCTCGCGCGGTCATGCCGGCGCGCTCGCGCAGCTTCCGCAGCTCAGAGCCCAAACGGACCTGTCGGGCGGTCGGATTGTCCCTCGGCGGCATGTGTCCCTTCCCCTTGTCCTACCTGAGTTTGCCCGGTACGGCGTCACGGGTCCACCCGGATGAGTTCCTTCGGGTACATGGTTGTACCGGTCCAACCTTTTACCCTATGGTCCTGGCAGCACCGCGACGCGAGCAGTCAGACCGCGAAGTGCAGCCGCTGACGCGTGTCTTGACGCGCAGTCACCCCGGGGAGCGGCCATAGCCACGCGCAGCTTGCGACGCGCCTACCGCGTTGGGAGACGAGGACATGACCACGAGTGCTTTACCCCCTGCACCCCCACCCGAGCTGGGCGTGAGCTACAGGTTCGTTGCGCCCCGCACCGCGACGACGCCGAAGATTTTGCGCGATCTGGTTGCCGTTTTGGTGATCGCGTTCGGGCACGAGGAAGTCGCCGAGTCGCTCCGACTGTGCGTGTCCGAGGTGGTTACGAACGCGTACCACCACACGCGGGCCGCTCTGATCACCGTGGACGTGTCGTTGGGCTCGTCCGGGGTCACTGTCTGGGTGAACGATGATCGCCCTGAGTGGCTACCGCGCCCACCCCACGCCGCGCCGCCGTGGCGGGCAGAGCACGGTCGAGGACTCTTCCTCCTGTCGCGCCTCGCAGACCGATGGGACGTCGGCCCCAACGGCACCGGTGCGAAGCGCTTCACGTTCAGCATCGACTACCAGGGGGCGGCGTGAAGAACGAACAGATCATCGATCCCGTGTTCCGCCCTGGCGCCGTCAACGGCGAGCGCGTCGTATGGCTGGTCAACGGAGAGAGCATCCCGCTCTGCGAGATACCCGAATCGGCCGCGCAGAGCCTGCTGTTCGAGCTGGCCGGCCTGTTCAGCTTGGTCGTCTTCGACCCCAAGGAAGTAGCCGAGGTGGCGAAATGAGGCTCGACCCCGTTTTCGTCGGCGTGCTCTCGATCGCCGTCAGCCTCGGTCTGCTCGTCCTCACTGCGGTGTGGGCGTCGCTTCCGAGTTCTCGGCGCGCGGTGACGCCGGCGCCGGATCGCCCCGGACGTAAGTACCGCTGCTACTGCTGGAAAGAGCCCGTGCTCGTGCTCGTCGAGGCACCCGTACCGCCCGAGGCTGCGGCGCCGCCGGTAGGGCGTAGGCGCCACGCCAAGCCATCCACCGCAGACCACGCCGCCCGCCCGGATCGTGCCTCCCTCGCGGGGGCGGGCGGCGGTGGAAGGGGAGCACATCCCGTGCACGCGGTCGCGTAGATCGCCCGCACGGTGACCCCGGGCAGGGGGCTCTCGACGAGTGCACCGTCGAGGGCCCCCGGGCCTGTCCCCAAACGCAGAAGGCGCGCCCCCCCAACCGGCCACGAGGCCGGGGCGGGGGCGCGCGGTGTTCAGCGGGCGGCGGTCTGCCACAGGGTGAGGGCGAGGCCGATCACGGCGACCATCGCGAGGACGCTCGGGAGCGGCCACCGGGACCGTTCGAGAGCGTCGAGCCGCTGCTCGTGATCGGCGAGGCGGGTGTCGAGCTGATCGGATCGCTGCACGAGCAGGGCGAGCGCCCCGTCGAGGCGGGCGAACCCGGTCTCGACGGTCGCCCGCAGTCTTTCGAGTTCGAGGGCGACGTCGCCGGGGGTCGGGTCGGTCACGGGCGCCCGTCTCGGGTGCGGTCGAGGGCGAGCAGCTCGTCGTCGGCGCTCGGCGCGCGGCGCAGCCATCCGGGCAGCAGGTTCTCGACAACCGGGAGGGCCATCACCCGGGTAACGCCACCCGCCACGGCGAGGGCCAGGCCGACGCCGGCGGCGGCCTGCGGGATGCCTGCGGCGTCAATGATCACCGGGAGACCGGCGGCGAGGGCGAGCACGGTCTGAACGACGGTGCGAAGGGTGCGACGCGATGCGTCAGTCATGGGCGATTCCTCTTTTCGAATGGGGTGGGGCGAGGCGCCCGCCCCCCCGGGGGGGGGGGGGCGGGCCGGGGGGGGGTCCCAGGGGGCCAAGATCGCGGGCCCCCAGGGCCGGCCGGGG
>NZ_JBHWUR010000148.1:0-16195 GCF_042737755.1 Streptomyces sp. NPDC059994 | reverse complement strand
GGGCGAGTACCGACAGCGTCCCCGCCAGGCCCAGTTCCTCACCGGTGACGGCGAAGATGAAGTCGGCGGCCCGCGCCAGAGCGGCAGCGGCAAGCAGCGCCCTCTCCGCCCCGAGGAGCGCACCTACGAGGTGGGCGGCTCCTCCGACGCCCCCCGCGGCGGCCGTGGCGCCTCTGCGCGCGGCGGCGCCAAGGGCGGCCCCAAGGCGCCCCAGGGCGGCACCCCGGTGCGCCGCGGCCCGCACGGCCAGCGGCTCGGCCAGGCCCGCCCGCGCGAGCTCGACGCCAAGATCGAGCAGCGCAACCGCGACCGGTACGCGGACAAGCCGGACATCAAGACCCCCAAGACCTTCCCGGGCGCCGAGCAGGAGGGCGAGCGGCTGCAGAAGGTGCTCGCCCGCGCCGGCATGGGCTCGCGCCGCGCCTGCGAGGAGCTGATCGAGCAGTCCCGCGTCGAGGTCAACGGCGAGATCGTGCTGGAGCAGGGCAAGCGCGTCGACCCGGAGAAGGACGAGATCAAGGTGGACGGCCTGACCGTCGCCACCCAGTCGCACCTGTTCTTCGCGCTGAACAAGCCCGCCGGCGTCGTCTCCACCATGGAGGACCCGGACGGCCGTCAGTGCCTCGGTGACTACGTGACGAACCGCGAGACGCGGCTCTTCCACGTCGGCCGGCTCGACACCGAGACCGAGGGCATCATCCTGCTCACCAACCACGGCGAGCTGGCCCACCGTCTGACCCACCCCAAGTACGGCGTGAAGAAGACCTATCTGGCCGCCATCACGGGCCCGCTGCCGCGCGAGATCGGCAAGCGGCTCAAGGAGGGCATCCAGCTGGACGACGGCTACGCGCGCGCGGACGCCTTCCGGGTCATCCAGCAGACCGGCAAGAACTACCTGGTGGAGATCGAGCTCCACGAGGGCCGCAAGCACATCGTGCGCCGCATGATGGCGGAGGCCGGCTTCCCGGTCGAGAAGCTCGTCCGGGTCTCCTTCGGCCCGATCGGGCTCGGCGACCAGAAGTCCGGCTGGCTGCGCCGCCTCACCAACACCGAGGTGGGCATGCTGATGCGCGAGGTCGGCCTGTAGCCGCCCGCTGAAGTTCCGGTACCGAGCCCGGCCCCCGACCGACGGGGGCCGGGCTCGGTGCTGTGTACACCTGTTCTGCGTAGATGTCGTACGCGCCTGTTGTGCGCACCCCCGTGCGACCTTTATAGTCATCATGACTATTAAAGAGCGGCGGTACGACGGGAGGGGGTGACGGCGATGAAGCGGTACGGACACGGTCTGGTGATCGGCACGTTCTGCCCGCCGCACGCCGGCCACCACCACCTCGTACGGACCGCTGAGGACCGCTGCGAGGCGCTGACCGTGCTGGTGTGCACGGCGGCCGGGGAACTCGTGGCGGCCCGGACGCGGGCGCGCTGGATGGCCGAGGTCCATCCGCGCGTCCGCGTCGTCCGCTCGGTCCGCTCCGTCCGCACCACCGGGAGGGTGGACGCGGTCTTCACGTCCGAGCGGTACGGGGACCGGCTCGCCGGGGCCTTCGGCGCCGAGCACGTGTGCGTCGACGCGGAGCGCACGCTCTTCCCGGTCTCCGCGGCCGCCGTGCGCAAGGACCCGGTGGGGTGCTGGGACTTCCTGGAGCAGCCCGTACGGGCCTGGCTGACCCGGCGGGTCGCGGTGCCCGGCGCCGACCCGGCCGCCACCACCCTGGCCCGCTCGCTGGCCGAGCGCTTCCAGCGGCGCGGCGGGGTCTGGGCGGGCACCC
This sequence comes from Streptomyces sp. NPDC059994, assembly GCF_042737755.1. Taxonomy (NCBI): domain Bacteria; kingdom Bacillati; phylum Actinomycetota; class Actinomycetes; order Kitasatosporales; family Streptomycetaceae; genus Streptomyces; species Streptomyces sp. NPDC059994. Next base: position 14,426 of record NZ_JBHWUR010000148.1, on the reverse strand, counting down.
GGTGGGTGCCCCGGTGCGGGAGGGCGCGGGAGGAGCAGGCGGCGCGCACGGGGGCGCCGGTGCTCTTCTGCGCGGCGGGGACCGCCCGTGCCGAGCGGCACCTGTGGCTGCTCGCGGGCCCGCAGGACGGCGGGCTGCCCGGACAGGGCCGCATGGTCGTGCTGCGGGGCGCGGGTCCGGCCGCGATGCTGGGCGCCGCCGTCGACGCGGTCGACACGTTCCTGGGCGAGAGCTGGGGCCTGGACGGGCCGCCCGCGGGCCGATGGTGAGCCCGGCGGGCCCGGCCAGGAAGCCGGAGGGCTACGACCCGTACGCCTTCGAGCCGTTCGCGGTCACCGTCGACCTCGCGGTCTGCACGGTCCGCGACGGCGGGCTGCACGTCCTGCTGATCCGGCGCGGCGAGGAGCCGTACAAGGGCGAGTGGGCGCTGCCGGGCGGGTTCGTGCTGCCCCGGGAGAGCGCCGGGCAGGCGGCGCGGCGCGAGCTGGCCGAGGAGACCGGGCTCCCGGACGACCTGGTGGCGGGCCTGCACCTGGAGCAGCTGCGCACCTACAGCGACCCCGACCGCGACCCCCGGATGCGGGTGGTGTCGGTCGCGTACACCGCGCTCGTACCGGACCTGCCGGAGCCGCACGGCGGCGGCGACGCGGCGCACGCGCAGTGGCTGCCGTTCGGCGCGTACGGGAGCCTCGCCTTCGACCACGAGCGGATCGTGGCCGACGCGCGCGACCGGATCGGCGCCAAGCTCGAATACACCTGCCTCGCCACGGCGTTCTGCCCGCCCGAGTTCACGCTCGGCGAGCTCCAGCAGGTCTACGAGACGGTCTGGGGGACCGCCCTTGACCGCCCCAACTTCCGACGCAAGGTCCTCGCCACGCCCGGCTTCGTCGAGCCGGTGGCGGGCGCCGCGCGTCTGACCGGCGGCCGGGGCAAGCCGGCCGCGCTGTACCGGGCGGGCGTGGCGACCGCGCTGCACCCCCCGCTCCTGCGGCCGGAAGGACGACCCTCATGAACAGTCGAGTGAACAGCCGGGCGAAGCAGGCGGCGACCGGCTCGCTGACCGGACTCGCGCTCGGGGACGCCCTTGGCTTCCCGACCGAGTTCATCGGCGTGCCCGCGATCCTGGCCAAGTGCGGGCCCTGGCGGGAGATGCGGCTGCCGACGCCCGCGATCGTCACCGACGACACCCAGATGACCCTGGCGGTCGGCGAGGGCATACGGGCCGCCATGGACCGCGGGCTCCTCGGCCCGCACCGCCTGGAGCGGCCGGTCCGCGAGGGGTTCGTGCGCTGGTACCACTCCCCGGAGAACAACCGGGCACCCGGCCGCACCTGCATGGTCGCCTGCGGGCTGCTCGACAGCGAACTGCCCTGGCAGCAGGCGAGCCAGCTCGGCTCCAAGGGCTGCGGCGCGAACATGCGGGTGGCCCCGGTGGGCCTGGCGCCCGGTCTGAGCGAGGAGCAGCGGGCGGGCGCGGCCCAGCTCCAGTCGGCCCTCACCCACGGCCACCCCACGGCCCTCGCGGCCAGCGACCTGACGGCCCGGGCGGTCTTCCTGCTGGCCCAGGGCGCCGACCCGGTGGGCCTGGTCGGCCAGCTGCGCTCGTACGCGTACGAGAACCGCACCCGCTACCACGACCGCTGGCTGGGCGACCTGTGGACCTACGCCCACGACGAGACGCCCGCCGCCTTCATGGCCCGCGGCTGGGACGAGTGCCTGGACGCCCTGGACCGCGTCCTCAAGGCCCTGCACAACCCGTCCCCGGAGGCGGACCCGTGCCTGGAGACGGGCGACGGCTGGGTCGCCGAGGAGGCCCTGGCCACGGCCCTGGTCTGCTTCCTGCTGTTCCCGGACGCCCCTCTGACGGCCCTGCGCCGGGCGGCCTGCACCAAGGGCGACTCCGACTCCATCGCCTGTCTGACCGGCGCCTTCGCGGGCGCCCACCTGGGGGCCGCCGCCTGGCCCAACGAGTGGGCGGAGCGCATCGAGTACCGCAGCGAACTGCTGACGCTCGGGGCGCTCTGGGACTCTTGATCCATGACGGATCTCCAGACCATCGACCTCGCCGCCGTGGTGCGCGAGCAGCCCGACCCGCTGCTCTTCGCCACGGTCTCCGGCGCCCACCTCTACGGCTTCCCCTCCCGGGACTCCGACGTCGACCTGCGCGGCGTCCATCTGCTCCCGGCCGAGGCGCTGCTCGGGCTGCGCGAGCCGGCGGAGAGCCGGTCCCTCATGTGGGACCGGGACGGGGTCGAGATGGACCTGGTCACGCATGACCTGCGCAAGTTCGTCCGCCTGATGCTGCGCCGCAACGGCTATGTGCTGGAGCAGCTGCTCTCGCCGCTGGTGGTGCACACGACCGACGCGCACGCGGAGCTGGTGGCACTCGCCCCGTCCGTGCTGACCTCGCACCACGCCCACCACTACCGGGGGTTCGCCAACACCCAGTGGCGGCTGTACGAGAAGACCGGCGAGCTGAAGCCGCTGCTCTACACCTTCCGGGTGCTGCTCACCGGTATCCATCTGATGCGCAGCGGCCAGGTGCAGGCGGACCTGCCCACGCTGCTCGGCGAGGTGGCCGCGCCCGCCTATCTGCCGGACCTCATAGCGGTGAAGGCCGAGGCCGAGCACGGGGCCGCGACCGGGCTCGACCCGGAGCGGGTGGCGGGCGACGTGGCGGCGCTGCACGGCGTGCTCGACGGGGCGCAGGCGGACTCGCTACTGCCCGACGCCGCCGCCGGACACGACGCGCTGCACGACCTCGTCGTACGGGTGCGGCTGGAGCGCTGACTCGCGGCGCACCCGGAACAGGAAGTCCGCCACGCGGGCCTGGTCCGGTTCCTGGGGGAGCGGGGTGCGGGCGGCGGCCTTCGCGGCCTCCTCGGCGAGGCGGGTCATCCAGGAGTCGACCTCGGGCCAGGGGACCTCGCCGCGCTTGACCGCCAGGAGGCGGTCGCGGTCGGGGCCCACCTCGATCGTCAGGGTGCCGGTGCGCACGAGGTCGCGGCAGCTCGTCATGAGGCGCACCAGATGCATCGCGTGCTTCCAGCGCGGGGCGCCGTACTGGCGTACGTCCGCCTCCAGCTTCTTGCGCTGGCTCAGCGCGTAGCCGGTGAAGGTGGCGTGGGCGCGGAGGGAGAGGAACGCGTCGCGCAGGGCGAGGAGCTCCCGGCCGGTGTCGTCCACCTGCTCGACGAGCGGTGAGTGCAGGCACTCCAGGATGTTGGGGTTGGCGCGCAGGGCCAGTTCGCAGAAACGCTCCAGCTCCCAGCTGAACTGCTCATCGGCCGGGCCCTCCACATGCGTCGGCGGCTTGCCGAAGGCCCAGAAGAGCGGGGTCGGGGCCACGTAGACGCCCCGGCGGTCCGTGTCGCTGGCGTCGGTGGCCAGACCGAAGGCGCGCGAGCCCATCACACAGGAGTAGACGGTGTGGTCGCGGACGAGCTGCTCGGGCGTCATGCGCCGATTGTCCCTGGTCAGGCCAGGTGGATCGAGCCGTTTTCGACCGTGATCCGCTCGGGCGCCAGCGGGCGGGGGGCCGGGCCCGCCGCGACCGAGGCGTCGGCCACGCGGTACTTGCTGCCGTGGCAGGGGCAGTTGATCGTCCCGCCGGCGACGTCCTTGACCGTGCAGCCCTGGTGGGTGCAGATCGCCGAGAACGCCTTGAAGGTGCCCTCCTCGGGCTGGGTGACCACGACCTTCCTGGCCGCGAAGACCTTGCCGCCGCCGACCGGGATGTCCGACGTCTTCGCCAGTGCGTCGCCGTCGCCCTGTGAGGGCGAGGAGGACTGCGTCGGCGTGTTCGGGGCGAACACGGCCGGGGGAGAGGTCTCGCCGGCGCTGGGCGTGCCGCTCGCAGCGCTGCTCTTGTCGTCGCTGCTGCCACAGCCGGCCAGCGCGGCCGTGCCCGCGGCCACCGCGAGCACCGCGCGGCGGGAGGTTGGCGTCGTCATGGGCAGCATCTTGGTGCAACCGCGCGGCGAATCCCGGCACGCGCGCGTGCCGTACGCCCTATGGCCCAACCCAGCCCGCGCCCCCGGCCTCCCGGCGCAGCTCCGCCACCTCCACCACGGCCTCCCGCTCGATCGGCCCGTGGACGTGGGGGAACGCCTGCCCCTTCCCCTCCCAGCGGACCTCGGCGGCCAGCCCCGCCTCGTCGACGCTCAGCAGCAGGAGCGGGCCGTGCGCGTTCCGGTAGTGGGCGTTCGCGACCGCCAGGGCGGACGCGCGGTCGGCCGAGCAGTGGACGAAGCCCTCGGACGCGAGCGACGCCGGGGCGTACGGGCCGGGCCCGGCCGCCGTCCACTCCGGCCCGGGCACCACATGGAAGATCATTCCCCCGTTCTACCGCAGGTTCCGCCGTGCCCGCCGCCGCCCCCGCGCGGGGGCATCCGCGCCCGTGCGCGCTCCGGACAAGCCCTAGGCTGAACGGGCAAGCCGTACGTCCGCCCCGGCGCAGCCGCCGCACTTCGCAAGGATCACCCCGTGAGGACCGCACTCGTCATCGGTACCGGCCTGATCGGTACGTCCGCCGCGCTGGCCCTCGCCGCCCGCGGCGTCGCCGTCCATCTGGTCGACCACGACCCGGGCCAGGCCCGCACCGCCGCCGCGCTCGGCGCCGGGACCGACGAGGCGCCCGAGGGCCGGGTGGACCTGGTGATCGTGGCCGTGCCGCCCGCCCATGTCGCCGCCACCCTGGCGGAGGCGATCCGCTCGGACGCGGCCCGCGCGTACATCGACGTCGCCAGCGTCAAGGGCGGCCCGCGCCGCGAGCTGGAGGCGCTGGGCTGCGACCTCACCTCGTACATCGGTACGCACCCGATGTCCGGCAAGGAGCGCTCGGGCCCGCTCGCCGCCACCGCCGACCTCTTCGAGGGCCGCCCCTGGGTGCTCACCCCGACCCGGGACACCGACACCGAGGTGCTCAACCTCGCCCTGGAGCTGGTCGCGCTCTGCCGCGCCGTGCCCGTGGTGATGGACGCGGACGCCCACGACCGCGCGGTGGCCCTCGTCTCGCACACCCCGCAGCTGGTGTCGTCCATGGTCGCCGCCCGGCTGGAGGAGGCCGACGAGACGGCGGTACGGCTGTGCGGGCAGGGCATCCGGGACGTCACCCGGATCGCCGCCTCCGACCCCCGGATGTGGGTCGAGATCCTCTCCGCCAACCCCGGCCCGGTCGCGGACGTGCTGGCCGGGATCGCCTCCGACCTGGACGAGACCGTACGGGCCCTGCGCTCCCTTGAGTCCTCGGACGAGCAGAAGCGGCGCGGCGGCGCGGCGGGCGTCGAGGACGTGCTGCGGCGCGGCAACGCGGGCCGCGAGCGCGTCCCCGGCAAGCACGGCGCCGCCCCCACGGCGTACGAGGTGGTCGCGGTGCTCATCAGCGACCAGCCCGGCGAGCTGGCCCGGATCTTCGCGGACGCGGGCCGCGCCGGGGTCAACATCGAGGACGTGCGCATCGAGCACGCGACCGGGCAGCAGGCGGGCCTGGTCCAGCTGATGGTCGAACCGGCCGCGGCCCCGGGCCTGACGGCGTCCCTGCGGGAGCGGGGCTGGGCGATCCGGCAGTGAGCCCGGCCCGGGGGTGCCGGGCGGGGATCTGGGCGCAGGTATGAGCCAGTAACCTTGTGTGGGGGCGGATGCCTGCCCGCCCACCCCGTCCCCGTACCAGGAAGGTGTCCGACACCGTGGAAAGCGCCGCCCGGACCGCCCCGGCAGCTGTGATCGTCGCCATCGACGGCCCTTCCGGCACCGGCAAGTCCAGCACCTCCAAGGCGGTCGCCGCCAAGCTGGGGCTGAGCTATCTGGACACCGGCGCCCAGTACCGGGCGATCACCTGGTGGATGATCACCAACGAGATCGACACCGACGACCAGGCCGCGATCGCGACCGCGGCCGCCAAGCCGGTCATCGTCTCGGGGACCGACCCCACCGCGCCGACCATCACCGTGGACGGCCTCGACGCGGCCGGCCCGATCCGTACGCAGGAGGTCACCGCCAAGGTCAGCGCGGTCAGCGCCGTCCCGGAGGTGCGGGCGCTCATCACCCAGCTCCAGCGGGACATCGCGGCGTCCGCCCCGGCCGGCATCGTGGTCGAGGGCCGTGACATCGGCACGACCGTGCTGCCCGACGCCGACCTGAAGGTGTTCCTCACCGCCTCCCCGGAGGCGCGCGCCGCCCGCCGCAGCGGCGAGCTGAAGGGCGTGGACGTCGCCACCACCCGGGAGGCCCTGCTGAAGCGGGACGCGGCCGACTCCGGCCGCAAGACGTCCCCGCTGGCCAAGGCGGGCGACGCCGTCGAGGTGGACACCACCGAGCTCACCCTCGACCAGGTCATCGAGTGCGTGGTCACCCTCATCGAGGAGAAGCGGGCCGCCAGGTGACGGCGGCTCCCACCGAGCGGGGCGCCGAGGTCGGGCGCCGTATCGGCGTCGGGCTGATGTACGGGCTGTGGAAGCCCCGGGTGCTCGGGGCCTGGCGGGTGCCGGCCGGCGGTCCGGTCATCCTGGCCGTCAACCACGCGCACAACATCGACGGGCCGATGCTGATGGGGACCGCACCGAGACCGGTGCACTTCCTCATCAAGAAGGAGGCCTTCATCGGGCCGCTCGACCCGTTCCTGCGCGGGATCGGCCAGGTGAAGGTGGACCGGTCGACCGTCGACCGGACCGCGATCGACCAGGCCATCGGGGTACTGGACGGCGGCGGTGTGCTCGGTATCTTCCCCGAGGGCACCCGGGGCGAGGGCGACTTCGCCTCGCTGCGCGCCGGGCTCGCCTACTTCGCCCTGCGGGCGGGGGCGCCGATCGTCCCGGTGGCGGTGCTGGGAAGCACCGAGCGCAGAGGAAGGTTGATAAAGGCGCTGCCGCCCCTGCGCAGCCGGGTGGACGTCGTCTTCGGCGACGCCTTCGAGGCCGGGGACGGCAGCGGCCGGCGGACCCGTACGGCGCTGGACGAGGCGACCGTACGCATCCAGGAGCGGCTCACCCGCCACCTGGAAAACGCCAGGCGCCTCACCGGGCGCTGAGCGAGACTTGAGACTTGAGTAGTGGACCGGACGCCCGGTCCATCGATGACGCAGAACGAGGAACGGACTTCATGAACGACCAGCACGACCACGGAGCGCTCGGCGACGCCGAGTACGCGGAGTTCATGGAGCTCGCCGCGGTAGAGGGTTTCGACATCGAGGACGTCGAGGGCGCGATCGAGGAGGCGGGCCATGGCCCGCTGCCCGTCCTCGCCGTCGTCGGCCGCCCGAATGTCGGCAAGTCGACCCTGGTGAACCGCATCATCGGCCGCCGCGAGGCGGTCGTCGAGGACAAGCCGGGCGTCACCCGCGACCGCGTCACCTATGAGGCGGAGTGGGCCGGCCGCCGTTTCAAGGTCGTCGACACCGGCGGCTGGGAGCAGGACGTGCTCGGCATCGACGCGTCCGTGGCCGCCCAGGCGGAGTACGCGATCGAGGCCGCCGACGCCTGTGTCTTCGTCGTGGACGCCAAGGTCGGCGCCACCGACACCGACGAGGCCGTCGTCAAGCTGCTGCGCCGGGCCGGCAAGCCCGTCGTACTGTGCGCCAACAAGGTCGACGGCCAGTCGGGCGAGGCGGACGCCGCCTCGCTGTGGTCCCTCGGCCTCGGTATGCCGCACCCCGTCTCCTCGCTGCACGGCCGCGGCACCGGCGACATGCTGGACGCCGTCCTGGAGGCGCTGCCCGAGGCGCCCGCGCAGACCTTCGGCGGCGCCGCCCCCGGCGGCCCCCGCCGCATCGCGCTCATCGGCCGCCCGAACGTCGGCAAGTCCTCCCTCCTGAACAAGGTGGCGAAGGAGGACCGCGTCGTCGTCAACGAGCTGGCCGGCACCACCCGCGACCCGGTCGACGAGCTGATCCAGCTCGGCGGGGTGACCTGGAAGTTCATCGACACCGCGGGCATCCGCAAGCGGGTCCACCTCCAGCAGGGCGCCGACTACTACGCCTCGCTGCGCACGGCCGCCGCCGTCGAGAAGGCCGAGGTGGCGGTGATCCTGATCGACGCGACCGAGAACATCAGCGTCCAGGACCAGCGCATCATCACCATGGCCGTCGAGTCGGGCCGTGCCATCGTCATCGCGTACAACAAGTGGGACGACCTCGACGAGGAGCGTCGCTACTACCTGGAGCGCGAGATCGAGACCGAGATGCAGCAGGTGGCCTGGGCCCCGCGCGTCAACGTCTCCGCGCTGACCGGCCGCCACATGGAGAAGCTGGTCCCGGCCATCGAGGCCGCGCTCGCGGGCTGGGAGACGCGCGTCCCGACCGGGCGGCTCAACGCCTTCCTCGGTGAGATCGTCGCCGCCCACCCGCACCCGGTCCGCGGCGGCAAGCAGCCGCGCATCCTGTTCGGTACGCAGGCCGGAACCAAGCCGCCGCGGTTCGTGCTCTTCGCCTCCGGCTTCCTGGAGCACGGCTACCGGCGCTTCGTCGAGCGCCGGCTGCGCGAGGAGTTCGGCTTCGAGGGCACCCCGATCCACATCTCGGTGCGGGTGCGCGAGAAGCGCGGCAAGAACAAGTAACCCCCGCGGGGGCCGGGGCCCTACGGCCTCACAGGCCCCTGCGCGGGGCGGGCGGCAGTGCTGCCGGGAGCTGGTGGAGCCCGGTGTGCTGCCGCCCTGTCATGGGCCCGGTGGTGCTGGTCACCCCGCCGTTCGCCGTCCCGCCGAGCTGCCAGGACGAGCCGCTGTGCGCGGGGTACGGGTGGAAGCTCGGGACGGTCTGGGGGTGCGGCACCTGGGGATGGTGCTGGTGGGTGCCGCGGAAGCCGGGGGACCCGGAGTGCGCCAGAGCCGCGAAGCCCCGGAAGTCGAGGTCGTCCTCGCCGCTCCGGTCACCCGGCAGGGCCCGGAAGGACCGGCGGTACTCCGAGTACAGCGCGTCGTAGATCGGCGTGGCCGAGTGGCCGCCCGAGAGGTCCTGCGCGGGTCGCATGGAGGGGATCTGCGACTGGTACGACTGGCGGGAGGGCTCGTATGCGTGCACGTATGTGCCAACGACCCCGACGGCTCTCGGATGCGGGCTGACGGCAGATAACACGTATCAACGGATGCACGGGGTGATCCGGGCGTACGCGGGGCGCTCACGCGGGGCTGGACGCGAGGGCGTGTCCTCCGGGCTGTGACGGCGGCCCGCCGGGCGCGGCGGCTCGCGCGGCGGGCGTCTCAACGGGGCTGGGGCCCGGGCCGGTACGCGGTCCGGGCCCCGGGGTCTGCGGGCGGCGGGGGTTGCCGGCCGTCAGGTCACGTGCCCGCCAGGGGCATCGCCGCCGATACCAGGGTGCCGTCCGAGGCCGCCTTCTCCAGGGCGTTGCGCAGCAGGTCCTCGCGGGGCTGCTGGCCGATGGAGCCGACCGGGGCGGCGAAGACCAGGACGCGCTGGGTGCGGTTGGCGGCCGCGCGCCAGCCCTCGGTCACCTGGAGCGGCTGGTGGGCCTGCCACCAGGAGACCGGGCTGCCGCCACCGCCCGTGCCGGGCTGCAGGATCGCGTGCAGCTGGCCCATGGCGAGCAGCACCGACCAGCCGGAGAGCACCGAGGGCATCCGGCCGACGTCGGAGACCGGGACGAAGCCCTGCTCGATCAGGAGCGGCAGGAACTCGTCCGTGGTGCCGCCCGAGCCGGGGCGGGCGATCGGGGCGGTCGGCTCCACGACGAGCGCCGGGTGCAGGGCGCCCTCGATCAGGATGAGGCCGCTGGTGATCCCCAGCACGGCCTGCGCGGGTGCGGCGCCCCCGAACTCGTCGCCGGTGATGGACCGGACGGCCCCCTGCAACTGCTCCTCGGAGACCTGGACGACCTGGGAGGGGATGCAGGAGGCGTGGGCGAAGGCGAGGACGGCGGTCTCCTCGCCGACGAAGAGCACGGTGCTGGTGGCTTCGTGCTCGGAGTCCCCGGGGGTACGGCAGGAGGTGCAGTCGTAGCCGCCCGGGGCGTTCTCGCCGGCGAGCAGCCGGTCGGCCTCTTCGTCGCCGATCTCGGCGCGGACGTCCTCGCTGACGTCGAGCATGCGCGGCACGGGTAGCTCCTACTGGATGCGTGCGCCGGGTGGTTCCCGGCTCCTGGAAGGACAACGGCGGATCTGTGGCAGGGGTCACGCCCCAGGGCGAACGGAATCGAACCGCCGGGTGCGGAGGGTGAGTGCGCCTCCGGAATCCCTCACTCCATGTCAACACATGGCGGCCGCAAGGAAGTTGGCCCGGTGAGGTGGGTCACAGGGCGGGTTGGCGGCAGGTCGACAAATCCTGAAATCCATCAATCAAGTGGGTGTCCGGAAATCGCCGTTACCTGAGGTAATAGCCAACTGGCCTGGAATGACAAGGCATTGGTTGATACCAACGTGATCCGGTCCCTACATTCCAACGCCGTGTGCACCTAGCACCGCCCGGGCAGCCCGCCCCGTACGGCCGCACGACAGCTACGACTCGTACGACCGCACCACAGGCAAGCGCACGACCCCGGCGGGCGGGGCGGCACGGAACGGACGCCGGACGCGTCACGGGCCGTACCGCCCGGGAGTCCCGGGTCCTTCGGAAGAGGGACTTCATGTCTGTTGGTACCAGTCGTTCCAGCTCCAAGCGCTCCACGGCGGCGGCGATCGGCGCCGCCCTGGTGGCGGCGCCGCTGGCGCTGCTAGCTGTCTCCGCCGGCCCGGCCGGCGCGGCGGACGGTGCGGTGTGGGACCGCATCGCGCAGTGCGAGAGCGGAGGAAACTGGCAGATCAACACCGGCAACGGCTACTACGGCGGACTCCAGTTCTCCGCCGGATCCTGGCGGGCGTACGGCGGCGGGGCGTACGCGTCCACCGCCGACCGGGCGAGCCGGGCCCAGCAGATAGCCGTCGCCACCCGGCTCCAGCGGGCGCAGGGCTGGGGCGCGTGGCCCGTCTGCGCCGCCAAGGCGGGGGCGTACGGGGAGGCGCCCTCGGCGCCCAAGCCGTCGGCCCACAAGGCCAAGCCCAAGACCGAGCACAAGGCCAAGCCCAAGACCGAGCACAAGTCGCAGCCCAAGCGCGAGGCCGGCGAGGCCGGCGAGGCCGGTACGCACAAGGCCGGAACAGGCCGGGCGGAGCCCGGTCGGGTCGAGGCGAAGGCCGCACCGGCGAAGGCGCCCGAGCGGCCGCCCGTCCAGACCGACCGGGACTCGCGCGGCGGCGACTACACCGTGCGCGAGGGGGACACGCTGTCCGCCATCGCCGAGGCGCACGGCACCACCTGGGAGACGCTGTACGCCGCCAACAAGGCCGTCGTCGGCGGCGATCCGGACCTGATCCTGCCCGGCGAGCGGCTCGCCCTCTAGGCCGCACCACCACCACCGCCCCGCCCGGTCGCCCGACCGGGCGGGGCCCCGGCGCGCTCCGCGCGGCGACCTCGCCACCTACGCCCAGCGGATCAGGGTCGCAGGTCTTCCAGCTCCGCGCTCTCGCCGCTGAAGCCCACGTTGCCGCGCCGCAGCCGGTACACGATCGCCGCGGCCGGGCGGCAGCCGCTGCTCCGCGACCACCACGGCCCGCTCCCGCGCGAGCTCGGCCGGCAGGTCGAAGGTGCGCTCGGCCACTTCGGCCGCGTGCGTGGAGGGATTCCTGAAACGGCCCGAGCCGTACACCGCGCACGGGCTGCTGCTCCCGGTCCCGTACGAACACCTCGCTCAGCCGCCCAAGGAGCGCCGCACCTGTCTGTCGGTGGCCCGCGGGCAGGACGCCGAGGGGTGGGTGCCCCAGGGCGACATGGGTGCCAACTGCTTCACCGCGCCCCAGCTCGCCTACCGGCCCTGAGGGTCCTTCTCCTTCTCCTGCGGCCGGTCCGGCACCAGGTCGTCGCGGAACGGCGCGTACTCGGGGTGGTGCAGGTCGAAGGCGGGCGACTCGGTGCGGATACGGGGGATCGTGGTGAAGTTGTGGCGCGGCGGCGGGCAGGAGGTCGCCCACTCCAGCGAGCGCCCGAACCCCCAGGGGTCGTCGACCTCCACCTTCGTCCCGTACTTCGCCGTCTTCCAGACGTTGTAGAGGAACGGCAACGTCGACATGCCGAGCAGGAAGGCGCCGATGGAGGAGACGGTGTTGAGGGCGGTGAAGCCGTCGGCGGCCAGATAGTCCGCGTACCGGCGGGGCATGCCCTCGGCGCCCAGCCAGTGCTGGACCAGGAACGTGGTGTGGAAGCCGACGAAGAGCGTCCAGAAGTGGATCTTCCCGAGCCGTTCGTCGAGCATCTTTCCGGTGAACTTGGGCCACCAGAAGTAGAAGCCGCCGAAGGTGGCGAAGACGACCGTGCCGAAGACGACGTAGTGGAAGTGGGCCACCACGAAGTACGAGTCGGTGACGTGGAAGTCGAGCGGCGGCGAGGCGAGGATGACACCGGTGAGGCCGCCGAACAGGAAGCTGATCAGGAACCCCACGGCCCAGAGCATCGGCGTCTCGAAGCTGAGCGAGCCGCGCAGCATCGTGCCCGTCCAGTTGAAGAACTTCACCCCGGTCGGCACCGCGATCAGGAAGGACATGAAGGAGAAGAACGGCAGCAGCACCGCGCCGGTGGCGAACATATGGTGCGCCCACACCACGATCGACAGTCCGGTGATGCACATGGTGGCGCCGACGAGCGTGAGGTAGCCGAAGATCGGCTTGCGCGCGAAGACCGGGATGATCTCCGTGATGATGCCGAAGAACGGCAGCGCGATGATGTAGACCTCGGGATGGCCGAAGAACCAGAAGAGGTGCTGCCACAGCAGCGCGCCTCCCCACTGCGGCTCGAAGACCACCGATCCGAACCTGCGGTCCGCCTCCAGGACGAGCAGCGCCGCCGCGAGCACCGGGAAGGCGAGCAGCACCAGGATCGAGGTGAACAGCACGTTCCAGGTGAAGATCGGCATCCGGAACATCGTCATGCCGGGCGCGCGCATCCCGATGATGGTGGTCAGGAAGTTCACCGCGCCCAGGATCGTCCCGAACCCGGAGAGCGCGAGCCCCATGATCCACAGGTCGGCGCCGACGCCGGGGGAGCGGGTCATGGAGTTGAGCGGCGCGTAGGCGAACCAGCCGAAGGCCGCGGGGCCCCCGGGCACGAGCAGCGAGCCCAGGACGATGAGCCCGCCGAAGAGGAACAGCCAGTACGCCAGCATGTTGAGCCGGGGGAACGCCACGTCGGGGGCGCCGATCTGGAGCGGCATGATCTCGTTGGCGAAGCCCGCGAAGGTGGGGGTGGCGAAGAGCAGCAGCATGATCGTGCCGTGCAGGGTGAACATCTGGTTGAACGTGTTGTTCGACATGATCTGCAGGCCCGGGCGGGCCAGCTCGGCGCGCATGAACATGGCCATCAGCCCGGCGATCAGGAAGAAGACGAACGACGTGATCAGGTAGAGGTGCCCGATCTTCTTGTGGTCCGTGGTGGTCAGCCAGTCCACGATCGCCCGGCCCGACTGCCGGGCCTCCTGTGGTCCCGCGTCCGCGGTCGCCGTCTCCGTACCCATCGCCGCCCCCACTCAGGTGTCAGGCATCAGGCCGGTAGCCATGATGCTCGCGCTGGTACCCGGTCCGACAGGGTGCGTACATGACCGGGATAGGCGCATACGAGCCAACGCGCCGGACGCAGCCGACGGCGAAGGGGATCCGCCGTCGGTGCGGATCGTGTAAGGATGCCGTGAATTCCCTATGGCTCGTCAATTTCCCACGCGGGGGGTCGGGAGGGAAATTCAGGCGGGTGTTTCGGAGGCGCTCTCCGGGGAATTCTGAAATGGGTCCGAACGTCCTGTCGAGGGCTGTGCGATTTCCGGGCGGGCTGACCGGAACTCCCCGTACGAGTGACCAAGTTCGAGGTAAACCCGGCCCATGATCCTGTGACACAAGTGTGACCGGCGGGGGACGTGACGCGGACAGCGGCAGGGCAGGGGCCCCGGCTTCCGTCACCGCCCCGGGGCGCCTACGGTGGCTGGCATGGCACCCATACCGACCCCCTCCGCACAGCCCGACGACGCCCCCGACGCCTATGTGGGCCTGGCCTGCGAGGCCGCCGAGCGGCTGGCACGCGCGCGCGGCTGGACCACCGTCAGGTCGCTCGCTCCTGGCTCGATCATCACCATGGAGTACCTGGAAGGGCGGCTGAACTTCGAGGTGGCCGACGGCACGGTGATCCGCTGCTGGCGCGGCTGAACCGCGCTCCCGCAGGGACGGCGCGTACGGACGGCGAAGGCCCCGGCGGCTCCGAGTGGAGCCGCCGGGGCGTCGTGCCGCGGGGGTGGTGGTGCGTACCGTTCCCCGCTGCTTCGAGGGTGTCAGCCGCCGAGGGGGCGGGCCGGCGCCGGGCGCGGGCTGCGCTCGGGGTGCTGAGGGCGCCTGCTGGCCGCCGGGGGCACCGGCGGGCGCTCGGGGCGGGGACCGGCGGGCTGGGCATCCCGTTCAACGCGGCCCTC
>NZ_JBHWUR010000147.1:0-16408 GCF_042737755.1 Streptomyces sp. NPDC059994 | reverse complement strand
CACTGCGAGCCCGCCCGGCGGTCTTGGTGTGCGTAGGTGGAGCGTAGGTGGGGCGTACGTGGGGCGTACGTGGGGTGGTGACGCGGGTGGTCACGCCACCAGCTCGCCCTCCGGCGCCGGGGCCGGGGCCTGCGCGCTGGTCCTGCGCAGCAGGGCCACCGTGACGCCCGCCGTGACCAGGAGCAGTACCGTCCCGCCGACCGCCGCGTACTGCATGCCGTGCACGAAGGCCTCCCGCGCCGCCACCAGCACGGTGTGGTCGGCGGTGGCGACGGCCGCGCCCAGGGTCTCGCGGGCGGCGGGCGGGGCCGAGTCGGGCATGTCGGAGCGGTAGACCGCGGTGCCGACCGAGCCCAGGACCGCCATGCCGAGCGCGCCGCCGAACTCCTGGCCGGTCTCCAGGAGCGCGGCCGCCGAGCTGGCCTTCTCGGCCGGGGCCGACGCCAGGGCCATGTCCGACACCAGCGCCATCACCGCGACGATGCCGCTGGCGTTCACCGCGGCGCCGGTCAGCAGGAGCCAGAGGGAGTCGGTGCCGGTGCAGGCGAGGATGGCGTAGCCCACCGCGCCGATCACGAAGCCGGACGCGATGACCGGGCCCTTGCCGACCTTGGCGGCGATCGCGGTGGACGTCGGCGCCGCGATGCCCACCGCGAGCGAGGGGGCCATCGACCACAGGGCCGCCTCCATCGTGCCCATGCCGAGCACCGACTGGAGGTACTGCGTGGTGAAGTACGCCGAGCCCATCGTCGCGAAGGCGGCGACCGCGTTGAGCGAGATCCCGGCGCCGAAGACCCGGTCGCGGAAGAGCTCACGGCTGATCATCGCGTCCTTCTTGGCGCGCTGGCGGCGGACGAAGACCCAGCCGACCGCGAGGCCGCCGGCGACGAAAGCCAGCCGCGCCACGCTGAAGCCCTCGGCGGCGAACTCCTTGAGCCCGTACACCACCGGCAGCACCGCGCCCATCGACAGCGGCACGCTCAGCAGGTCGAACTTCCCGGGCGCCGGGTCCTTGAACTCGGGGACCAGGAGCGGGACCAGGACGAGCAGCAGCAGCATCGCGGGCACGTTGATCAGGAAGACCGAGCCCCACCAGAAGTGCTCCAGCATCACGCCGCTCATCACCGAGCCGAGCGCGATGCCGCCCGCCATGGCGCCGGACCAGATGCCGATCGCCTGGCCGCGCTGCTTGTCGTCGCGGAACATGCTGCGGACCAGGCCCATGGTGGAGGGCATCAGGGTCGCGCCGCCGACGCCGAGCAGGGCGCGGGCCGCGATGAGCATCTCGGCGCTGGTCGCGTACGCCGCCGTCACCGAGGCGAGGCCGAACGCCGCCGCTCCGATCAGGAGCAGCTTGCGGCGCCCGATCCGGTCACCGAGCGAGCCCATCGTGATCAGCAGCCCGGCGAGTGCGAAGGCGTAGATGTCGAAGATCCACAGCTGCTGGGTGGCGCTCGGGTCCAGCTCGCGGGTGATGGAGGGGATCGCGAAGTAGAGGACGGAGACGTCCATCGAGACCAGGAGGAGCGGCAGCAGGAGGACGACGAAGGCGGTCCACTCCTTGCGCCCGGCGCGGAGGTTCGTGCTCGGTGAGTGCGTCATGACAGGAACTGTACGGCTGTTTAATACGGCTGTCTAGAACGAATGTATAAGACATGCGTACGGCCCCTCCGGGGGGTCCCGGAGGGGCCGTAACGCGCCCGTGGGGGCGCGGGGTTGTGACAGTCCGCGGCTCCGCCGCGATGGGGGTCCCCTGTTCGGGCGAAGCTGGGAACTTGGGGGAGCGATCAGCCGGAGACGGCCCGCAGGCGCGTCACTTCACTGCCGGGCGCTCAAGCCCCCGGCTGCCACGGCGGGGTCTGGTTCCAGCCCCACTGCGGCACCCTCGCGCCCGTCCCCTCCACCGGCGGCGGGTTCGGTCCCGAGTAGACGAGCGCCATCCGCGTGCCCCACTCGATGTAGTACGCGAACACCGCCCGGAACTCCGGGTCGTCCGGCAGCCCCACCTCGTCGGCCGTGTCCATCAGCAGCTCGACCCAGCGCCGCCGCTGCTCCTCGGTGATGCCGCGGCCGAGATGGCGTCCGGCCATGTGGTCGTGGCCGCCGTGGGCCGCGGTGTAGCCGGCGGGCCCGCCGAAGACCTCGGCCAGCCAGATCGCCACATGGTGGGCGTGCTCGGCCGGGGCGGCCGCGAACACCGGGGCCAGCACCGGGTCCTTGTGCACATGCCCGTAGAAGACCTCGGTCAGGCGGTCCAGCGCCTCCTGGCCGCCCATCCACTCGTAGACGCTGGGGATCCCCGGAGCGTCGCTCATGCGTTTTCCTCCTCGGCGGGCCCCGACGCGCGGTCGGGCCCCTGGGCGCGGACTTCCCGTACCCGCTCAAGGGAGTCGCGCAGCTCCCCGAGCCAGTCGTCGGTGTGACTCTGTACGAGCCGTACGCACCAGGCAAGGGCGTCGCTGCGACTGCGGGCGACCCCGCCGGCCACCAGGGTGTCCAGGACCTGGCGTTCGGGCTGCTTCAGGCGGGTCATCACCGGGGCCGAGACCTGGGTGAACATCGCGCGCCGGCCGCCGCACTCGGCGCCCCACGACACCTTGCGCCCGTAGCGGTGCTCGGCCTCGCGGGCCACGGCGATCCGCTCGTCGCGGGTGCGCTCGCGGAATTCCTGGATGCGGCCGTCGAGGGCGGCGGCGCGCTCGGCGGGGGAGGCGTCGTCCGCGAGCTTCGGCTCGGGGACGCGCCCGATGACGGTGATCTCCTCGCGGTCGACCACCACCTCGACCAGACGCTCGTAGAGACCGTCCGGGATGCGGCCGGAGAACCAGCCGCGAAGCTGCTCGTGCTGTTCGCCTGTAATCATGTAATCAGCATTACTCGCGCAGGGCGGGCTTCCAAGCGTGTTCGCCGAGGGCCGGAAACATGTAGGGGCAACGCAAGAAGCCCCTCGCTTTCGCGAAGGGCTTCTGCTGTCTGTGCGCCGCCAGGGACTGGTCACTGAACGCGGCTGCGTATAGGGCGAGTTCGTGCTTCTGCGTGATCGTGAGGTGAGCTGAAGCGAGCTCGACGTTGACGATGTGGTCGTCGTGGAGGAAGAAGCCCTCGACCGGCCATACGCCCGAGCGGTCGGCGTCTTGGGGAATGATGCCAATGCTCACCGAGGGCAGGGCGGCGGCGCTGAGCAGATAGCCGAGCTGCCCGGCCATCACCTCCGGGCCCGAGGTGAAGATCAGCCGCGTTCTGGCAGGTGTGGCCGCCTTGATGCCAGGCAGCGGCACCGTCGTCCGCGATCTCATCCCCCACCGCGATCCAGCACTTCGACCAGATGCCGAGGCGACGTGGACAGGGAGTCCGTCGGCACCGTCACTTCAGCTTGTACGTGGTCTCGACTGCGGCCGTCTTGCCCTCTGGTACGACCACCACTCGGATCGTTCCACCGGAGCAGCAGACGCTCCGGCCCACAGTGATCTTCTCCGGTCCGATCTCGCCCTTGCTGTTCGCTCGAACGAGATGACGCTCAGCCTTGTGCCACGACAAGGTCGTCCCCGGCCCCGCCATCAGTGACACCCAGACGTCGGAGTCCGGCTCGAAGCCCTTGCCGGTCAGGGAGAAGGGTTCGCCGACCGGACCGGCCGCCGGCTCGACCGTGACCTTCGTCAGCGGTGAGCGCTCGGTATTGCGTGACAAGGGGGAGGTTGCGGCGCGCGATGGGGAGGAGCCCGACGCATGGCTGGTCGAGCTGGACTTCGGCGTCGCCGGTGCACCGTCGTCCTTGACCCAGTTGGGAACGTTGACGATCAGGGCCACGGCGATTGGGACCGACATGCCGCCGAGGGCCAGTTTCTCCGCCCGCTTCCAGGGCTCCCGGGTGTTGTCCGCCAGCAGGATGCAGGTCGTGAAGCGCCGCCTCATGATCCAGGTCGTCAGGAGTACGAACGCGCAGATGCCGACGGCGCTGATGGCCGCCCCCAGCCCGGCTGCGAGCGATGTGGCGAGGATGGCGATGACGGCCAGGACCGCTTCCACCGGCAGAGACCGGTCGATGACGCGGCGCATGCGGGCTGGCAGGAGTCGACGCAGCCGACTGGTGCGCGTCCGGAGGATCGACTGGACGTCCTCGCAGAACCCAACCGGGAAGTGCTGCTCGCCCCCCTCAGCGGTGAGCGTGATACGACCTGGTTTGGCCTCAAAAACAAAGCTCTTATCCCCGACCTTGTCGGAAACGATCAAGTTATCCACGACGGTTGGTCGACCTGCTGATCTCATGACAATCTCAATGGACGCCTCGGTGTGGACGACGTCCTCGCTGGCTATGGAGAACTTGCGCTCTGAAGAAGAGGGGAACTCATGTTCCACCGCCTCGATGAGGTGTTCCCACTGATCCTTGCGGATCGTGCGCCCGGAGAGCTCGCGCGAAATCTTACGCGCCATTGACCCGTTGAACCCTTCGCTCATACCGCCCGTATAACGAGTTTGAGTGGCGCTCCCCCGTGGGAGAAGTCTCCAGGCGCGCACTCGGTGGAACACCACTCGCGGAGGCGCAGGACGTGAGCCGCCTTGAGTCCAATCGAAGGCTAGTGCATTGCGGTCTGCTTGGCGTGCGCGGGCAGCTCGTCACCAAGTCGATATATCGAACCGGCGCGGCGGTTCTTAGAATGCCTAAATCTCTGGCCAAAGCAGAATCGTTTCATCTGTGGTCGATATAAGGTCAACCGAGACATTTCTTTGATCGGTTTGGTGGAATTTCCAACCGGGTGACCTGTAGGTGGATGCGTTCGATCATGGCACCTTTGGCCATGACATGCCGGAGGGTTTGCGAGCTCTCTCGCTGACGAGCTAGATGGGCGCTCGCTGGCTTCGAAGCGCTTTGGGGGCGCGTGCGCTGGCTCGCACGCCTACCTGTCGACGCGGCCCCTGGTATCCGCTGGCCACCGACGCATCCTCGGCAGCCTCAGATGTGACGGCTGGGGGACAACATCACGACTTGGCCTCGCAGTTGGCTCCGGAGCTCACCGCCCGCGACCTTTGCTTGAGCGTGACTACGCTTCGCCGACTTGATCGGGCTGCCGTCGGGCATGTAACTGTCAGGCGGTACCGCGCCAGGCTCGGCATGCGGTTGACCGTCCGCAAGATCGAGACCAGAAGTGTTACGGCGTAGATGCGGTGGTTTGCCTCCCCAGTCGGCTGATGATCTGTCACGCTGGAGATAGCTCACCGCCACAGGCATGGAGGGGTGACATGCCGATTTGGGAAGCGGCCCTTTGGGCTGGCATGGGACCACTGATGCTGGAGGCCGTCCAGTTTATTTCGGTAGTGCGGAGAACTAATCGGCTTCCGTCGGAGCGGCAGGGTTTACTGCTATCCGCATTTCTGGTGTCAATTCTGGTCCGATGCGCTTTGGGGACTGGCATTGGGATTCTCGTGGCATCGACAGCTTCATTCTCTCCATTTGTGCTGATGCTTACCGGCATGGGTGTACCCGTCATTTTTACTCAGCTGGCTCGCAGCGTGCCGGAACTGGATCACGACCCCAAGTTGTTGGGTGGTAATCACGCGCGGGAGGCGTCCAGTGAAACGAGTAGCCCCGCCGACGTTACGCCCCCGGCCTTCTCGGAATCGGTCAAACAGTCATTCCGCGGCAAACGCGCCCTACTTGTTGCTGCTGGTTTAACTATCGCGTCGGCTCATCCGCTCGCCATCAACCCCTTTGCCACCCAGGGAACCCAGGTGGTCTCCATGGTGCAGGAGGAGCGGCCGTCGATTGTCCCCGGTCAACGCGTTGCGTTGTCCCGACAAGCCAGCCGAAAGCCCGATAAGCGAACCGGAGAGCCGCGAGGTGGGCATGACTCGACCACGCAGTCGCGACCCGCGCTCAGGGCACCCTGCGCGGCAATAGCGATGGCCAGTGGAGATAGTCATTTATTCCACTCCATGATGTTCAACTTCACGGATGGACTTGGTAGCGTCTTCGATCCGTTGGCCGAAACACCTCCTCCCCCCACACCGGCGGTTCCCAGTTTTGTTGATTCGTTTCTGAGCGAGGCGCACGAACTGGCATGTGCTCACGGATTCCAAGACGACTCCGGCGAGTCGTAGCTAGCGCAACATGGGGGCGGGAATGGTTGATCAAGCAGCTGAAGAGTCGTCGGCGCGGCCACCCAAGCCCCGAGCGGCCAAGAAGGCGACGGCTCAACCGACTTCGCTTGATACCACCACGGACTTAAATGGGGCCAAGGTTCCAGCGGAATGGCGGGGCCTGGCCTGGCTGTCAAAGGAATGCCCTGACGTCTACCGGGAACTCCTGGCGCAGAAGACCAAGGACCAGGTCAATGCCCGCCGGCTGGCCTGGGGGCCGATCGTGGTGCAGATCATCGGAAGCCTGTCCGGCCTGGCGGCCTTGGCTGGCCTGGTGCTGCTGTCGTGGCACATGAGTGATCGCAATCAGGGCCCGGAAGCCGCAGCCGTCGTGACAACTGGCGCAGTTTCAATAGTCGCCGTCTTCGTCACAGGGAAAGTCGCTAATGCGCGAAGCGCATCCCGAACGAGTGGCAGGTCCACTCGGGCCACTCAATGACACCATCACCGCCAAGAGGACCCCGGCGGTGGCTGCTATCGGTAGCCAGGCAGGTCGGGCAGGCGGAGCAACGGCGTGGGGGGAACCCGCCAGGTCGAACCGACCCGGACGGCTGGCACCGGGAACTCGCCGCGACGAACCAGCTCAAAGGCGCGCGTGCGCCCGATGCCCAGGGCGCGGGCGGCGGTGACGAGGTCGATGGCGACCGGTAGCGCCAGCAGCTCGGCCCGGTTCATGCCGACCATGCGGCTCACTTCACCTGCGGTGGTGTGCTCTGGTATGTGAGCAGATGATCCACCCTAGTTTGTACAAGTCAACCGCTCTCATTTCTGAGCAGACCACGACGTACCGTTGAGGCGCCTTCCTCCCCGAGGCGACCTCATGGAACCCACGCCACGAACGCTGCGGCAGGTACTCGGAGCTGGCCTGAGAGAGATCAGGAAGGCTCGTGGCCTGAAGCAGGAAGAGGCCGCCGCACTGCTTCAGCAGCACGGCCTCGCGACCTGGATCCGCGGCACTGTTGCCCAGGCGGAAGTCGGGGCCCGACGCATAGCGTTGGAGGAAGTCCTCCTGCTGGCGCTCGCCTTTGAGGTCTCGCAGCCCGCCAGGCCGCTGAGGCCGCCGCCGCGCTGGTCCTCCGGCCACCCACCATGCTGTCGGACGACGACGGCGGCGTTAGCCCCTCGCGAGCATCCGACCCCGAAAACGACCAAGGGCGTCCTCCCCGAAGGGAGAACGCCCAGGTCACAGACTGTGCGCCGCCAGGGACTCGAACCCCGGACCCGCTGATTAAGAGTCAGCTGCTCTAACCAACTGAGCTAGCGGCGCCTGCTGACAGAGAAAATACTACCTGGTCCGGCGGGGTGCTCCTGCCCCCGACGGATTACGGAAACGACACGCCTAGATCGCCAGCGACAGCACCACCGGCGCCGCCCGCCGGTTCAGCGTGTCCGCCGCCGAGCGCAGCCGGTGGGCGTGCTCGATCGGCAGGGAGAGCGCCAGGCAGCCGACCGCCGCGCCCGCCGTGAGCGGGACGGCCGCGCAGACCGTGCCCACCGCGTACTCCTGGAGGTCGAGGACCGGGACCGTCGCGGGCTGGCTGTCCAGCTTGCTGAAGAGCACTCGCTCGTTGGTGATGGTCCGCGAGGTGAGCCGGGCGATCTTGTGGCGGGAGAGGTGGTCGCGCCGCCCGTTCTGGTCGAGCTGGGTGAGCAGGCACTTGCCGACGGCGCTGGCGTGGGCCGCCGAGCGGAAGTCCACCCACTCGTTCACCTTCGGGGCGCGCGGGCCGTCCGCGTACTGCGTGATCTTCACTTCGCCGTCGATGTACCGGCTGATGTAGACCGCCGCGCCGACCGAGTCGCGCAGTTCGGTGAGCGTGCTCTGGAGCTGGGCCTCCAGGGCCTGCTGGCGCACCACGCCGGAGCCCAGCAGGACGGTGGAGTCGCCGATGACGTACGCCCCGTCGGCGACCTGCTCCACATAGCCCTCGCAGCGGAGCATGAGGAGAAGGGAGGCGAGGTGTGCGGTCGGCAGACCGGTCTCTCGTGCGATCTGGACGTCCGTCACTCCGCCTGCGTGCTTGGAGATCGTCTCCAGGACGCGGAAGGCGTACTGCACCGAGTGGAACGGCGCGGTCGGCTCGGGCTTCAGCGCCACGGTTTCCCCCTAGCAGGTCGAGGCTGCGAAGGTGGACAGCTTCACCGTTCCACGATAGCCGCCAAGACCCCTTTCCGGTGGGGGTGTTGACGAGATTGATGATGCGCCCCGGCCCATATGCTGGGGCGCATCCGTACGGCATATGCCAGAGGCAAGATCTCTGGCCGGAACGTGAGGTCAGAGCACCGCGCCCAGGAACTCGCGCGTGCGTTCGTGCTCGGCCCCCGCGAAGATTTTCTCCGGCGGACCCGACTCGATGACCTTCCCGGAATCGAACATCATGACCTCGTCGGAGATGTCGCGCGCGAAGTTCATCTCGTGCGTGACGCACAGCATGGTGATGTCCGTGGTCGTCGCGATGTCCCGCAGTACGTCGAGGACCCCGGCCACCAGCTCCGGGTCGAGCGCGGACGTCACCTCGTCGAGAAGCAGCACCTGGGGCCGCATGGCGAGGGCCCGCGCGATCGCCACCCGCTGCTGCTGGCCACCGGAGAGCTGTGTGGGCCTGGCGCCGGCGCGGTCGGCGAGCCCCACCAGGTCGAGCAGCTCCTTCGCCCGCGCCTCGGCCTCGTCGGGCGAGAGGCCGAGCACCCGGACCGGCGCCTCGGTGATGTTCCGCAGCACGGTCATGTTGGGGAAGAGGTTGAACTGCTGGAAGACCATCCCGATCTTCTTCCGGGCCTCCCGGCGCTCTCTCTCGGCGGCCGGAAACAGCCGGTCCCCATTGACCTGGATCGTCCCGGAGTCGGGCGTCTCCAGCGTCATGAGCAGCCGCAGGATCGTGGTCTTGCCGGAGCCGGAGGGACCGATCAGCGTGACGTGCCGGCCCGGCCGCACCGAGAAGCACAGGTCGTCCAGGACGGTGGTGGAGCCGAAGCGCTTGGTGACGTTGTCGAAGGTGATGAGGGGGTTGTCGGAGTCGGAGGGGGAGGGGGAGGAGGAGGGCGTGGGCGCGGGGGAGAGGTCAGCGGGCAAGGCGGCGCTCCAGGGCTCGTACGAGAAGGGAAGCCGGATAGGCGATGAGGATGAAGGCGATGCCGACCACGGTCAGCGGCTCGGTGTACTGGAAGGTCGACGCGCCCTGAAGGCGCGACTGCTGGAGGAGTTCCAGGACGCTGATCCCGGCCAGCAGCGGGGTGTCCTTGAGCATCGAGATGACGTAGTTGCCGAGCGCGGGCACGATCCGGCGGACCGCCTGCGGCAGGATCACCGCCAGCCAGGTCCGGTGCACCGGCAGGCTGAGCGCGGTGGCCGCCTCCCACTGCCCCTTGGGCACGGCGTCGATGCCGGCCCGGTAGACCTGCGCGGTGTACGTCGAGTAGTGCAGCCCGATGGCGAGGACGCCGGTGGTCAGGGCGGAGAACTTCACGCCCCACTCGGGCAGCACGAAGAACAGGAAGAACAGCTGCACGAGCAGCGGGGTGGTGCGGATGAACTCGGTGACGGCGGTCACCGGCCAGCGCACGAGCCGGGACGGCGCGCGCAGACCGAGCGCCCACACCAGACCCAGCGAGAACGAGATGAGCGAGCCGAGCGCCAGGACCTGGAGGGTGACGAGCACCCCGTCCCAGAAGCGCGGCATGAAGTCCCAGACGGCGGACCAGTCCCAGGCCGAGTGCGTCACTTGACCGTCACCCCCAGATTGGCCTTGGTGCGGCGCTCCAGCGCCTTCATGCCCCGGGTGATCCCGAAGGCGAGGACGAAGTAGACGACGAGGGTCACGCTGTAGATCTGGGCGCTGTCCTGGGTGGCGAGCCGGACCAGGTACGCGGCGAACGACACGTCGCCGACCCCGAGCAGCGAGACCAGGGCGGTTCCCTTGAGCAGCTCGACCAGCAGGTTGCAGAACGGCGGGATCATCTCCGGCACCGCCTGCGGCAGCAGTACGAGCCGCATCCGCTGCCACGGCGTGAGGCTGAGCGCGATGCCCGCCTCGCGCTGGGCGGGCGGGACGGCGTTCAGCGCGCCCCGGACGATCTCCGCGCCGTACGCGCCGTAGGAGAGGCCGAGCGCCAGGACGGCCGCCCACATCGGCACCAGCTGCCAGCCGACCAGCGGCGGCAGCACGAAGAACAGCCAGAACATCAGGACCAGGGCGGAGGTGCCCCGGAAGACCTCGGTGTAGAGACCGGCGAGGAACCGTACGAAGCGGGAGCTGTGCGTACGGGCCATGCCGATCCCGAAGGCGACGGCGGCGGCCAGCGCCGCGCTGTACACGGTCAGCTGGACGGTGATCCAGATTCCCGGCAGCACCCAGTGCTGCCACAGTCCGGCCGTCATCGGCACAGCTCCTTGGCGGTGAGGGTGGTCATCTCGGCCCGGGTGAAGCCGAACGGCCGCAGGACCCGGAAGAGTTCGCCGCTGGAGCGCATCTTGCGGAGCTCGGCGTTGAACGCGTCGCGCAGGGTCGTGTCGGTGGGCCGGAAGGCGAAGCCGCCGCCGTCGACCTTCTTCTTGCCGTCGACGACGGCGGCGAAGGGCGCGGTGGCCTCGGCACGGCTGCTCTTGCGCACCACGGCGCGGGTGGTGAGCGCGGTCCCGGCGAACACGTCGACGCGGCCGGCCTCCACCGCGTTCAGCCCGGCGACCTGGTCCTGGAGGATGACGATGTCCTTCTCCGGGATCCCGGCGGCCACGGCGTACTCGATCTCCGCGTAGCCCGTCCCGGTGGCGAAGCGGGCGCCGGTGCGCACGACGTCCTCGTACGAGTGCAGCCCCTTGGGGTTGCCCTTGCGCACGATGAACGCGTCGAGCATCTGGTACTCGGGGTCGGCGAAGAGGACCTGCGCGCAGCGCTCCTTGTTGATGTACATCCCGGCCGAGACGATGTCGAACTGCTGGGAGTTGAGGCCGGGGATGAGGGAGGAGAAGTCGGTGGCGACGGGCTGGACGCGGTCGATGCCAAGGCGCTTGAAGATCACTTTGGCGAGTTCCGGCGCTTCGCCGGTGAACCGGCCGTCCTCGTCGACATAGCCGTACGGGACCTCTCCGGCGATCCCGAGCCGTACCGTGCCCTGCGATCTGAGCCGCCCGAGCGCGTCGCCGTCGGGCACCCGGGAGCAGCCGGCGGCGGCGAGGGCCGCGCCGACGCCTCCGGCGAGAAACGTTCGTCGTGCAGTTGCTCGAACCATGGCGGCGCCGCTACCCGCGTTCGACGCCGCCATGCGTCCCGGTCAGTTCTCCAGCGCGAACGCCGCCCTCAGCACCAGGTCGTCGCGGTGGCGGGCGGCGACCAGCTGGAGGCCGATGGGCAGGCCCGCCGCGTCCGTGCCCACCGGGACCGTGAGCGCGGGCTGGCAGGTCATGTTGAACGGGTACGTGAACGGGGTCCAGCCCGTCCAGCGGCGCAGGCCCGACCCCGCGGGGACCTCCGCGCCCACCTCGAACGCGGTGATCGGCAGCGTCGGCGTGACCAGCAGGTCGTAGGTGCTGTGGAAGCGGGCCATGCGGTAGCCGAGGGCGGCCCGGACGTCGAGCGCGGCCAGATAGTCGAGAGCCCCGTACCGCGCGCCCTGCTCCGAGATCTCCCGCAGCCCGGGCTCCAGGGCCGCCCGCCGCTCCGAGGGGAGACGGCTCACCGCCCGCGCCGCGCCCGTGAACCACAGGGTGTGGAAGGCGGCCACCGGGTCCGCGAAGTCCGGGTCCGCCTCCTCGACGTACGCGCCGAGCCCGGCGAGCCGGGTCACCGCCGCCCGTACCGCCGCCGCGACCTCGGGGCGCACGGCCACCTGGCCGCCGAAGGACGGTGAGTAGGCGATCCGCAGGCCCTTCACGCCCTCGGCCAGGCCCGGCGAGACCGGCTCGGCGCGCGCGTTCGCCGACCAGTCGCGCCAGTCGGCCCCGCTGATCACGTCGAGCAGCAGCGCCGTGTCGGCCGCGTCCCGCGCCAGCGGCCCGAGGTGCGCGAGCGAACCGAAGGGGCTGGGCGGGAACAGCGGCACCCGCCCGTACGTGGGCTTCAGCCCGACCACCCCGCAGAACGAGGCGGGGATGCGCACCGAGCCGCCGCCGTCGGTGCCGAGCGAGAGCGGGGCCGCCCCGGCCGCCACCGCCGCCGCGCTGCCGCCGCTGGAGCCGCCCGCCGTGCGCGCGGGGTCGTGCGGATTGCGGGTGATCCCCGAGAGCGCCGAGTCGGTGACCGCCTTCCACCCGAACTCGGGCATCGTGGTCTTCCCCACGAACACCGCCCCGTGGTCGCGCAGCCGCGCCACGGCGGGCGCGTCCACGGCCCAGGGACCCGGGCCGGCCGGGGCCGTGGAGCCGCGCAGGGTCGGGCCGCCGGCCACCGGGAGCGCGTCCTTGACGGACACCGGCACCCCGTCGAGCAGCCCCAGCGGCTGCCCGGCCCGCCACCGGGCGGTGGATGCCTCGGCCCGGGCGAGCGCCGCCTCGGCGTCGACCCGGACGAACGCGTTGATGCGGGGCTGCACGGCGGCGATCCGGTCGAGGACGGCCCGGACCGCCTCGACCGGGGAGAAGTCGCCTTTGCCGTATCCGGCCAGGAGTTGACGGGCAGTCAGATCGGCGAGTGAGGTGAGGCCTGTCGTCGGATCGGTCATGACCGGGTTCGTACCCGCGTTTGCTGATCGACAGCGTCCGGGGCGGTCGGCGGGCGCGCCGGGAATGAAACGGAGACTGCCTCCTGTTGTGCTCTGTCGTATCCGTACGGCACGAACTGGAGGCGCAGACCGGTGGACGTGGACGACATTCGAGGGACGGCGTTCGGCAGCGCGCCCGTGCCCCTGTCCGTGCTGGACCTGGTGACGGTCGGCAGCGGCTACACCGCGAACAGGGCCCTGCGCACCAGCGTGGAGATCTCCCGGCTCGCCGAGCGGCGCGGCTTCACCCGCCACTGGGTCGCCGAACACCACTCCATGCCCGGCGTCGCCTCGTCGTCCCCCGCCGTCATCCTCGCCCACCTCGCCGCCCACACCGAGCGCATCCGGCTCGGCTCGGGTGGCGTCATGCTGCCCAACCACGCGCCGCTGGTGATCGCGGAGCAGTTCGGCACCCTGGAGGCGCTGGCCCCCGGGCGGATCGACCTGGGCCTGGGGCGCGCGCCCGGCACCGACGGTGCGACGGCGGCGGCCCTGCGCCGTACGGACCACCTCAACGAGGGCGCGGACGAATTTCCGCAGCAGTTGGCCGAGTTGACGCGGTTCCTGGACGACGACTTCCCCGACGGGCACCCGTACGCGAAGATCCACGCCGTCCCCGGCCCCGTGCAGGGCCCGGCCGCGCGGCCGCCGACCTGGCTGCTCGGCTCCTCGGGCTTCAGCGCCCGGCTCGCCGGGGTCCTGGGTCTGCCGTTCGCGTTCGCGCACCACTTCTCGGCCGCGAACACCGTGCCCGCGCTCGACCTCTACCGCGAGTCGTTCCGGCCCTCGGCGGTGCTGGACGCGCCGTACGCGCTGATCGGCGTCTCGGCGCTGGCCGCCGACGATGAGAAGGAGGCGCGCCGCCAGACGCTCACCAACGCCCTGTCGATGGTGCGGCTGCGCACCGGCCGCCCGGGTCTCGTGCCGACCCCGGAGGAGGCGGCGGCGTACTCCTTCAGCCCGCTGGAGCGGGAGTTCGTCGACAGCTGGCTCGCCAATGTGGTCTCCGGGACCGCCGAAGAGGTACGCGACGGGCTCGACGCGCTGCAGAAGCGGACCGGCGTGGACGAGCTGATGCTGACCGCGAACGCGCACGGGCCCGAGGCCCGGCTGCGCTCCTACGAGCTGATCGCGGACGTCTACGGGGCGCCCACGGCGTGACCACCCGGGCGCCCGCGCGGTGATCACCGGCCGGTAAATCCTGGATTTCGCGGGAGTGGTGGTCCACCCGTCCACCGGCCCGCCCAAGATTCATAAGGCACCCTTAAGCCGCTCGTCACCGATGGTGGCGGGCGGTTCGTGCGTCCGGTCCACCTCCCTGACAAGCAGTTTCGCGCTCAAATTGGTCTAGTCCTCAATTTGGTTCAGACCATTGACGCGCCCCCGGCGTGATGGCTATCACTGCTCCAACCGCCGTTCCGCTCAGCCCCCGGAGGCCGACCGTGCCCGTCCGCAGACCTCTAGCCGCAGCCCTCACGACCGCGACGCTCGCCGCCGGCGCGCTGGCCGCCTTCGCGGGCCTCGGCCCGGCCGGCACCGCCTCCGCCGCGGACGCCCGGACCGTCGCCGCCTCCACGGGAGGCGTGAAGATCGCGTACTACGACCAGTGGAGCGTGTACGGGAACGCCTTCTACCCCAAGCACCTCGACACCCGGGGCATCGCGGGCAAACTGGACGTCATCAACTACTCGTTCGGCAACATCCACCCCACCGACCTCACCTGTTTCGAGGCCAACAAGGCGGCGGGCGACGACAGCAACGCCAGTGCCGGTGACGGCGCGGGGGACTCGTACGCCGACTACCAGAAGTCCTTCAGCGCCGCCGACAGCGTGGACGGCACCGCCGACAAGTGGGACCAGCCCATCGTCGGTGTCTTCAACCAGTTCAAGGAACTCAAGGCCAAGTACCCCAAGTTGAAGATCAACATCTCGATCGGCGGCTGGAGCTACTCCAAGTACTTCTCGGACGCGGCCAGGACCGACGCGAGCCGCAAGAAGTTCGTGGCGTCCTGCGTCAAGCAGTACATCCAGGGCGACCTGCCGGTCGACGGCGGCTACGGCGGCGCCGGCTCCGCCGCCGGGATCTTCGACGGCATCGACATCGACTGGGAGTACCCCGGCTCGCCCGACGGCCACCTCGGCAACCACTACGCCGCCGAGGACAAGCAGAACTACACGCTGCTGCTCGCCGAGTTCCGCAAGCAGCTCGACGCGTACGGGGCGGCGCACGGCGGCAAGAAGTACCTGCTGACGGCGGCGATGCCGGCCGGCCAGGACAAGATCAAAAACATTGAGACCGACAAGGTCGGGCAGTACCTCGACTACGCCAACATCATGACGTACGACATGCACGGCGCCTGGGACGGCGACGGGCCGACGTACCACCAGTCGCCGCTGTACTCCGGCGCGAACGACCCCACGGACGTCATCAAGCCGGGCAATCAGAAGTACTCGATTACGGGCGCGGTCGACTCCTGGCTGGACGGGAACGCGGCGTACGGGATCGCGGGCGGGTTCCCGGCGTCCAAGCTGACGCTCGGGTACGAGTTCTACTACCGCGGCTGGAAGGGCGTCCCGGCGGGCTCGGCGAACGGTCTCGCCCAGACCGCGACCGGCCCGTCCGGCGCGCGGCCGCTGAGCCAGCAGCCGGGCATCGCCCACTACAAGGAGCTCGGCGGGATCGTCGACAACGCGGCGACGACGTTCTGGGACGACCAGGCGAAGGCGTCCTACTTCTACAAGGACGGCGAGTTCTTCACCGGCCTGAACCAGAAGTCGATCCAGGTGCGGGCGGATTACGCGCACAGCCGGGGCCTCGCGGGCGCGATGATGTACTCGCTCCTTGGTCTCGACGACAAGACGACGCTCCTGAACCAGATCGCCACGGCGGTCGGCTCGTCCCCGTCCTCGACGCCGGACCCGACGACGCCGCCGACCACCCCGCCGACCACTCCGCCCACGACGCCGCCGACCACCCCGCCGACCACTCCGCCCACTTCCGGGTGCACGGCTGCGGCCTGGGACAAGGGGAGCACGTACACGGGCGGTACGCAGGTCTCCCACAAGGGCCACAACTGGAAGGCCAAGTGGTGGACGCAGGGCGAGGAGCCGGGCACCACGGGGGAGTGGGGTGTGTGGCAGGACCTGGGCGCGTGCTGAATTGAGCCCCCTTCGGGGGGAGGCCGCCCCACCCCGTGCCGGGGGTGGGGCGGTTTCCTTTCCCCCACCCCGCCCGTTCCCGCTGTGACATGTGCGGCTCCGCCGCGTGGCCTCCGGGGGTGGGTGGGGGTGGAGGCTGCGTTTCCCGGAGGCTTCGCCCCCGGCCCCCGGGCGGGGCAGCGCCCCTGCACCCGCTTGCGGCGCTTGCGGCCCTTGCGCCCCGCTTCGGGGCTGCGCCCCGGATACCGGCACGGGGGTGGGTGGGTTACCTGGGCTTCGCCCCCGGTCCCGTTCGTCTGCGGGTCGGCTTGGGCTGGTCGCGCAGTTCCCCGCGCCCCTTGAGGCATAACGGGATCCGGGCACATTCAGCCCCCTCCGGCGTTTGAGGAGCGGGGGGCAGGGAGCGGAGCTCCCCGCCC
>NZ_JBHWUR010000146.1:0-16432 GCF_042737755.1 Streptomyces sp. NPDC059994 | reverse complement strand
GTTCCCCGCGCCCCCAACCCCCTGGGGGCGCGGGGAACTGCGCGACCAGCCCCCACCGAACCCGGAGACAAACACGGGGCCCGGGGCGAAGCCCCGCAACGGGGTTCGGGGGCGAACCCTCCGGGAAACGGGCCTCCGCCCCGGAGGGTTTCAGCGGCGTGGCAGCAGCGTCCTCGCCAAGCGGCGGGCCAGGGGCGACCGGGGCTTCGGGGGCGCCGCCGGGGCCGCCACCCGGGGCGGGGCCGAGGCCGGCGCAGCACCCTCGTGCCGGGACCTCGGCGCCTCCGGCGCCACCGCCTTCTTGCCCGCGATCCGGATCAGCGGCGCCCCCGCCACCTCCTCCACCCCGTGCCACATGTCGGGGCGGGTCGAGAGCCAGGAGAGGAGCTCGGTGCGGGCCGGCTCCGGGTCCGACCACGTGCCGTAGAACTTCGTGCCCGTGATGCAGATCGGCCGCAGCCCGGTCGTCGCCACCGCGCCCCACACCGCCGCCGCCACCCCCGGACAGTGCTCCGCCCGGAAGTCGTCGAACGCCACGATCGCGTCGGGGGCGACCAGCGCCCGCGCCGCCTCGATGTCCCCGTACACGTGCTCGTACAGGTGTGACGCGTCCACGTGGATGAAGCGGCAGGTCGACGGGGAGACGCGGGACGTGATCACCGATGTGGGGGCCTGGACCACCACCGGGAGGTCGTCGTGGAAGGAGAGGTAGTTCGCCTCGAAGGCCCGCCGCGTGAGCGTCGCGTACGAGCGGTCCATCTCCTCGCTGTTGGGGTCGTCCGGCGCGGGCGAGTCGAACAGGTCGCAGACCGTGAACGTCTCGCCCTCCCGCAGGTACGACCCCAGGAAGATCGCGCTCTTGCCCAGATAAGCGCCGAGTTCCAGCAGGTCACCACGGAGTTCCTGGCGCTCCTGGCGCGCCAGGAACCAGTCGAAGAGCAGTTGGTCGGCGGGCCAGAACCACCCCTTGACGTCGGAGAAGCGGGCCGGGGCGGCGGCGCTCTGGGCGCTCGTCGTGTGTGGCATGGAGGACATGAACCGGTCCTACTCCCGCCAAATGGCGCGGAGTTTACGGTCAGGGGTGGTGCCGGTGGTGCTCCGGCGACATCCCCCGCACGAGACGGACCGGAGACGGACCGGGGAGGGACCAGGGAGGGACCGGAGACGGACCGGGGAGGGACCAGGGAGGGACCGGAGACGGACCGGGGACTGCGCGGCGCCGCGTCCCTCAGCTGAAGATGATCATAGAGCCCTGCGCCAGCGACCGCGTCGCCGCCGCGTGCAGCCCCAGCCACACGTGCCGCTCCCGCGCGAAGGGGCTCTCGTCGTACGGGATCGGGCCCGCCGGCTCCTCCAGCGAGGTCGGACGGTCCGGCGGGGCGGGGGCCATCGGCGGGTTGACGGGGTCTATTCCGATCGCCGGGGCCACGAACTCCAGCTCCCGCAGCAGCCCGTGCGTGGAGCCCAGCGGACCGCCTCCGGCCAGCAGTTCCTCGTTGGCGAGCGGGGTGCGGAAGTCGACGGGCACGTACGCGCCCGCGTGGTCGTAGTGCCAGACCAGATGGGACTGCTGGGCCGTCGCCTCGAACATCTCCAGGAGCTGTTCGTAGTCGCCGCCGAGCTCGTCGACCGGGGTCACGGCGAGACGGCAGAGCTGGAGGAGGTAGGCGCGGCGCAGGAAGTGCAGCGCGTCGTAGTCGAAGCCCGCGACCGGGGCGACATCGCCCGACAGGCCGGGCATGTACGCGAAGACGGGCACGGGCGGCAGCCCTGCCTCACCGAGCGCCTTGTCGTACGAGGCGATCTCCTCGGCGAACGGGTTGTCGGGGCTGTGGCACAGCACGTCGACGAGGGGGACCAGCCACAAGTCACAGGCCACGGGGCTCCTTACGAGGTCGCTATGGTCGGGACAGCGTAGTCCGCCGAGCACGCTCCGCGAAGCTCGCCCGTCAACTCCCGTGCGGGGCACGCGTCAACGCGGCGCGAAGCCATCGACTCAGGCGTCACACGCGTATCAGAAGACGCATCACGACCGACCCGGGAAGGGGCTCAGCGGCCTACGTCCCAGATCCATACCCCGTCCACCTGGCGGCCCTCCCTGCCGAGCAGCCGCGCCACCGTCGTGTACAGCGCCCGGTCGTTGTCCTGCGGGGGCAGGACGACGAGCCCGGCCTTCCAGTACGCCAGGTCCGCCCTCGCCTGGGCGCGCCAGGCGTCGCCGATGTCGGGGATCTCGCCGCCGTAGCGCACATCGCGCAGCAGGTTGGAGGTCCAGCGCGGGGAGGCGCCGTAGATGCCGATGCGGTCCGGGCCCCAGGGGCCGTTGAAGTAGCCGCCGGGGAGCGGGAAGCCGAGGTCGGCGCGGACCTGCCAGTGCAGGGCGTCGGCGGCCGCCGGGTCGGGCAGCGGCACCGTCACCACGGACTCGCCGGGCTTCACGTACGTACGCCACAGCCCGTCCGCGAAGAACGACGGGACCGGCGCCCGCTCGGTCACCGTGAACGGGGTCGGGACGATCGGCAGCAGGGCCAGGGCCACCGCCGCGAGGCCGGTCAGCCGGTTCGCGCGGCCCGCCGTCGCCAGACGCCCGACCGCCAGCGCGACCAGCGCGCCGAGCGCCGGTGCGCAGATCATGCCGACCCGGCCCTCGATGACCGACTCGAAGAGCGGGCGGTGGGCGAGCGCCCGCCAGGGGCCCGGCAGCTCGACGTCCGTGTACGGGATGCTGATCCTCTGGCCGAGCGAGAGCAGCGCCGCCGCGACCGCCGTGCCCGCGAGCGCCTTGGCCAGGGCGTGGCGCCACAGCCGTACGGTGATCGCGAAAGCCAGCGCGATCAGCGGCCAGCCGTAGAACGCGTTCTGCTCGGTCCGGTTGAGCGCCAGCTTGTCCGCCGTCGCCTCGTCGCCGAGCAGCGCCCGCCCGGAGAACTTCAGGAAGGAGAGCGGGCTGTTGCCCGCGCTGTCGCCGTGCAGCACCGAGTGGTAGCTCTGGTCGCCGAAGAACTGCCAGGTGAGGGGATACGCCACCAGGGGCAGACAGACCAGGGCGGCCACCCCGAGGCCCTTCGCCAGCGGGCGGGCCGCCTCGCGGATGACATCCCGCCGCGCCAGCGCGTACGACAGCGCGAAGAGCAGCATGCCGACCGAGGCGAGCAGCAGGACCTCCTCGCCGAGGAAGATCTGGTACGCGGTGAACAGCCCGAGCAGCACGCCGTCGCGGCGGACGTCCGCGGCCGGTGAGCACAGCCGCAGCGCGCGGTCGACGACCACCGGGATCATGAACAGGACGCAGAAGTTCGGATGCGCGTTGGCGTGCGAGACCATCGGCGGCGCGAACCCGGCGAGCGCGCCGCCGAGCCCGGCGGCCCACGGGTTGCCGGTCACCCACCGCGCGAAGAGCCGGGACCAGGCGTACGCCGTCGCGGTCAGGCCCAGCGTGAGGACCAGCGCCCAGGTGACGGTCGGCCCCAGCGCGAGCGTGACGGGCGCGAGCGGCACGGACAGGCCCAGCATGGGGGTGTTGCCCATGAGGTTCACCCCGTCCGGGAAGCCCTGGAGGGTGGTGAAGAGCGGGTCGCGCAGATGTCTGACGTTGTCGGCGGTGACCGAGAAGAACCACTCCCACTGGTTCTGGTCCTGACCGGAGTCCGCGAGGTAGCCGCGGCCTAGGTCGCTCCAGAGGTCCTTGTAGAGGAGGACCGAGGAGAGCAGGAAGAGGGCGAACAGGGCGAGGTTCGCGCGGCTCGCGGAACGGGCCTTGAGGCGTACGAGTTCGAGCAGCACCCGGCCGTAGTCGGCGGGGCCGACCTTGGAGCCCTCCTGGTGGGACCAGCGGACCGGGACCTCGGCCACGGGCCAGCCGTGGCGGCGGAAGAACTGGAGGATCTCCACGTCGATGCCCCAGCCGTCCAGGCGGGCGTCCGCGAAGGCCGCGCGCGCCTTGTCGCCGTCGAAGAGCTTGAAGCCGCACTGGGTGTCGTGGATGCCGGGCACCGCGACGGCGCGTATGAGCCGGTTGCCCATCCGCCCCAGCCCCTCGCGGACCCGGCTCTGGTGGACCGCTATGTCGGCCTCGGGGTGGGCGCGGGAGCCGATCGCGGCGGCCGCCCGGGCGCCGTCGAGCTCCTTGGCGAGCCGGTCGAGCTCGGCGACGGGGGTGGCCAGGTCGGCGTCGGTGAGCAGCACCCGGACGCCCCGGGAGGCGGCGACGCCGAGCCGCAGGGCGTGCCCCTTGCCGCGGTTGCGGCCGGCGGCGACGAGGCGGATGCGGGGGTCGGCGGCAGCGGCGTCCTGGGCCACGTCCGCCGTCCCGTCCTCGGACCCGTCGTCGACGACGATCAGCTCCCAGGAGAGCGGCGCGGCGTGCAGGTGGTCCCGGATCGCGTCCAGGGTCGGGCCCAGGCGCCGCTCCTCGTTGTACGCGGGGACGACGACCGAGAGATCGAGGGGGCCGCCGTCCGTCACCGCTTCAGCCGCTCCGCCCAGGTGAGCGAGTGGTCGTTGTAGGCGCTGATCACGGCGTACGCGGCGTCGCCGTCACCCTGGACCACCGCGTCCACGAGGTCGCCGTGGCCGTTCCACAGCCAGTCGCAGAGGTCGGAGCGGCCGCGCAGATACGGGACGGCGAAGACCCAGCACTGCATGCGCAGCCGGTGCAGGAAGTCCGAGATGTACGGGTTCCCGGCGAGGGCGCCGAGCTCGCGCCAGAACCGGAGGTCGTAGCCGATGAGTATGTTCAGATCGCCGCTGCGGGCGGCGCGGGCGCACTCCTCGGCGCGGCGCCGCACGGAGACGAGGGCGGGGCCGTGGGCGGCGCCGAGCTCGGTGATCTTCCGGAAGATCCCGTTGACGACGAGAGACCGGGCTTCCACCATGCCCTTGTAGTCCTCGACGGTGAACTCATGGACGCGGAAGCCGCGGTGCTGGTCGGAGTCGAGCAGACCCTGCGCGGTGAGGTCGACGAGGGCCTCGCGGACGGGGGTGGCGCTCACCCCGTACTGCTCGGCGATCTGCTTGACGGTGAACTCCTGGCCGGGCTGCAGGCGCCCCGCCAGTATTTCGTCACGCAGCGCGTCGGCGATCTGCTGCCGCAGCGTACTGCGCGTCACGCCTCCACTCGCGGGCACGGCGCCCCTCCCCTCGTCGGTATCCCGCACACGATAGGCCAGGGCCCGGGCGGACTCCCCCACGCGCCCCTGCTTGGCCCGGGGTTTGTCTGCGGGTTCGGTGGGGGCTGGTCGCGCAGTTCCCCGCGCCCCTTTGGGGCCCGGTGTTTGTCTGCGGGTCATCTGTGGTTGCTCGCGCAGTTCCCCGCGCCCCTTAGGTAACTCCAGCTCCTCCGGCGTGCCAGGAGCGGGGCCTGCCCGTTCAGCCCCTCCGGCGTTTGAGGAGCGGGGTCCGGGGCGGAGCCCCGAAGCGGGGTGCAGGGGCCGCAGGCCCCGCGACGGGGGGCCTGGGGGCGAAGCCCCCGGGAAACGCAGCCTCCACCCCCACCCACCCCCGGAGGCCACGCGGCGGAGCCGCACATGTCACAGCGGGAACGGGCGGGGTGGGGGTCACGTACCGGCTCAGACCGTGTGCTCGTCCGCCACCGACAGCGCCTCGTCCAGCACCGCGAGGCCCTCCTTGGCCTCGGCCTCGGTGATGTTGCAGGGCGGGACGACATGCGTGCGGTTCATGTTGATGAAGGGCCAGAGGCCGTTCTTCTTGCAGGCGGCACCGAACGCGGCCATGGGCGCGGCGTCGGCGCCGGAGGCGTTGTACGGAACGAGCGGCTCCCGCGTCTCCCGGCTCTTCACGAGCTCAAGCGCCCAGAAGACCCCGGTCCCGCGCACCTCGCCGATGGAGGGGTGGCGGGCGGCGAGCTCGCGCAGCCCCGGCTCCAGGACGGTGGAGCCGATGTGGGCGGCGTGGCCGACGATGCCCTCGTCCTCCATGACGTTGATGGTGGCGACGGCGGCGGCGCAGGCGAGGGGGTGCCCGGAGTAGGTGAGCCCGCCGGGGAAGGGCCGCTTGTCGAAGGTGGCGGCGATCTCGGCGGAGATGGCGACGCCGCCGAGCGGGACGTAGCCGGAGTTGACGCCCTTGGCGAAGGTCATGAGGTCGGGGGTGACGCCGTACAGATCGGCGGCGAACCACGAGCCCGTACGCCCGAACCCGGACATGACCTCGTCCAGGACGAGGACGATCCCGTACCGGTCACAGATCTCGCGTACGCCCGCGAGGTAGCCGGGGGGCGGGGTCATGATCCCGGCGGTGCCGGGGACGGTCTCCAGGATGATGGCGGCGATACCGGCGGGCCCCTCGAAGGCGATGGTGTCTTCGAGGTGGGTGAGGGCGCGGGCGCACTCCTCGGCCTCGGTGGCCGAGTAGAAGGCGGACCGGTAGAGGAACGGCGCCCAGAACCGGACGACACCGGCGGAACCGGTGTCGGAGGCCCAGCGGCGGGGGTCCCCGGTGAGGTTGATCGCCTGGGCGGTGGCCCCGTGGTACGAGCGGAACGCGCTCAGCACCTTGTGGCGGCCGGTGTGCAGGCGCGCCAGCCGGATGGCGTTCTCGACGGCCTCGGCGCCGCCGTTGGTGAAGAAGATCTTGTCCAGGTCGCCCGGGGTCCGCTCGGCGATGAGGCGTGCGGCCTCGGAGCGGGCCTCGACGGCGAAGGCGGGCGCGAAGGTGGTGAGCTTCCCGGCCTGCTCCTGGATCGCCGCGACGACCTTCGGGTGCTGGTAGCCGATGTTGGTGAAGACGAGGCCGCTGGTGAAGTCGAGGTAGCGGTTTCCGTCGTAGTCCCAGAAGTACGAACCCTCCGCGCCTGCGACGGCGAGCGGGTCGATCAGGCCCTGGGCGGACCAGGAGTGGAACACGTGCGCACGGTCGGCGGCCTTCACGGCCGCGCCGGCCCGGGGGTCGGGTTCGACATGAGGGGTCATGGGGCCAGGGTAAGGAGTGGCAGGTGGGGGTGGGGATGGCCAGGTTGTATGGCGTGGGGCGTGCGGCTCGGCAAGGTGTCGGGTCCCCCCACCCCGCCCGTTCCCGCTGTGACATGTGCGGGGAGGGGCCAGACGGGGGTATCCCCGCCCCGCGCGCACTATCCTCACCCCGATGGGCCCGTTCGAAGGGGCTCGTTCGAGCGGGGGGAGGCGGCGGGCGCCATGGAGAAACTGGGGGCCGGGGATCCGCAGAGGATCGGCGCGTATCGGATACTCGCAAGGCTCGGCGCAGGCGGCATGGGCCAGGTCTATCTGGCCCGCTCCGACCGGGGCCGCACGGTCGCGGTCAAACTCGTACGGCAGGAGCTCGCCGAGCGCGAGGAGTTCCGGGGCAGGTTCCGCCAGGAGGTGCAGGCCGCCCGCCGCGTCGGCGGCCACTGGACCGCGCCCGTGCTCGACGCGGACACCGAGGCCGCCGTGCCCTGGGTCGCCACGGGATACGTGGCCGGGCCCAGCCTCCACGCCGTCGTCTCGGGCGACCACGGCCCGCTGCCCGAGCATTCCGTACGCATCCTCGCGCGCGGCCTGACCCACGCGCTCCAGGACATCCACACGGCCGGGCTGATCCACCGCGATCTGAAGCCGTCCAATGTCCTGGTCACCATCGACGGGCCGCGCGTCATCGACTTCGGCATAGCCCGGGCCCTGGAGACCGTCGTCGACGGCGGCCTGACCCGTACCGGCGCACTGGTGGGCTCGCCCGGCTTCATGGCGCCCGAGCAGGTGCGCGGCGACCGGATCACGCCGGCGTGCGATGTGTTCTGCCTCGGGTCGGTGCTCGCGTACGCGTCGAGCGGGAAGCTCCCGTTCGGCGGGAGCGACAGCGGCGTGCACGCGCTGATGTTCCGGATCGCGCAGGAGCCGCCGGAGCTCGACGGGGTGCCGGAGTCGCTGCGCGACCTCGTACGGGACTGTCTGCACAAGACCCCCGCGTCCCGGCCCGCGCTCGCCGCGATCCTGGAGCGCCTGGGCCCCGAGGACGCGTCGACGGGCCCGTGGCTGCCGGGGCCCCTGGTGGCCGAACTCGGCCGTCACGCCGTGCAGTTGCTGGACGTGGAGAACCCGGAGGGCGGCACCGCCCAGACCCCGGTCCCGCCACAGAGGCCCGCGCTCCCGGCCCCACCGCCGATGCCCGCGCTCCCGCCGGGCCCTCGGGCGGCCGGTAACGCCGACGTCCACCCGACCCCGACCGTGATCTCCCCGAACGGGACGGGCCCGACGGACCCGGCGACGACCGGCCTGGCGCGCCCCGGCTACGCCGCCCCGTACGCCACACCCACACCCACGCCCACACCCGCGCCCCCTCCTCCCGCGCCCTGGATCAACGGCGGCCCCGCCCCCGCCCACAGTTACCCGCCCCAGCACCAGTCGCCGTACCAGTCGCCGTACCAGCCCCCGTACCAGCACCCCGGATACGGCTACCCGCACCCGAATCCCCCCTACGGATACGGCCCGCCCCCGCCCACCGGGCAGGAGCCGCCGCGCCGCAGCGCCAAGTCGACGATCGCGCTGATCGCGGTGGCGCTGGTGGTGGCGGTCGGCGCGGGCGGCGCGGTGTACGCGTACATGAACGACCCTCTGGAGAAGAAGAAGGACACGGCGGCGGCGAGTCCGTCGTCCTCCAAGTCGCCGCCGCCCAGGCCGAGTTCGGGCAGCAGCGAAACCCCGTCCGGCTCCCCCTCCCCGAGCGCGAGCGCCCCCGGCGACATCCCGCCGAAGTACCTCGGCACCTGGTCGGGCTCGATCGACAACGCGGGCGCGTCCAGCACCCGTCACCTCGTCCTGCGGCCCGGCAAGGTCGGCGACCAGGTCATGACCCTCACGGCGGACGGGCCGCTGGACGGCGGCGGCACCTACCACTGCGTGTTCCGCGCGCCCCTCACCGCGACCCCGTCCAGCCCCGACGCCCCGCTCAAACTCGGCCCCTCCACGGTCGAGTCCGGCCCGACCACCTCCTGCTCCCCGGGCGCGGCCACCACCCTCACGGTCCTGCCGGACGGCCGCCTGCGCCGCCAGAACGACGACAACGGCGAGCAAGTGGTCTACGACAGGCTGTCGGAGGCGCAGTAGACCCCCGCCTCCGATGACCCCTGGACGGGCTCGGACGACCTTGGACAACCTTGGACGGGAGAAATGGGTTCGTCAGCGCGGCGAACGGCCAGGCTGTCCCCCTGAGCAGCGGCAACATCGCCGTATTCGAGGGGGAGAACCCATGAACGTACGTGGATCGCGGGCCGGTTCGAGGGCCAAGCGCGCCACCGGACTCGCGCTGGCCGCGCTGTCGCTGACGGCGGTGAGCACGACGGGCGCGCACGCTGCGGGCGCCGACGCCGAGACCGGTTGCCGATCGAGCAACCTGCTTCTGATCGACCAGGAGCGCCTCTATGACAACCGCGTCCCCACCACCCGCATCGGCACCATTCAGCACTTCTACGACCAGGGCTGCTACGCCGCGTTCGCGCGCTACGCGCCCTACCAGCAGCCGTTCAACGCCAACATCGGCGTGGCCGTCTACGACCCGGACGGCAGCTACCACATCACGTTCGTGACGAACGTCCCCGCCCAGAACTACGGCGCGGTCGTGGACTCGCCTCACGTCTGGATCGGCCACTGGAACGCCTGGACGGACAACAAGTGGTTCCACGCCCGCGCGGACATCACCAACACCGCCCGGGGCTGCCACATGACCGGCGACACCCAGAACCACGACTACTCCGACGGCCAAGTGAGCGGCAGCAACTGGAACTCTCCCGGCTGCTGACCCGCGCAGCGTGAACGACACGGCGCCGCCCCCCGCCCGGGGGCGGCGCCGTGCTCATTCTCCGGGCGCCGGGGCCAGCACCCGCTGCGCGACCGCGCAGAGCAGAAGGGTGTGGACGAAGCGGTCCGGCGCCGTCGGCGGGCAGCGCCACGACAGGGGCCAGGTCGTGCCCCGCAGCGCCGGTACGGGTACGTAACTGGTCCTCCCCGCCGCCGCGTTGAAGCGGGTCGCGCCCGGCGGCCAGGCGCGGTGGGACGTGGTGCGGGGGGCCACCAGGAAGTACACCCCGCGCCTTCCGTTCGCCTCCGCGACGATCGGGCCGGGGTCGCCGCCCGTCATCTGCTCCAGCGCGTCCGCGATCCGCCGACCGGCGTCCCCGTCCACCCGTACGGCATCGAATTGCACTCCCGCTTTTCTGAGGTGGAACCCGGAAACCGGAATCCAGTCCGGGACGGAATCGAGGTTTACCAGACGGTTTCGTGTATCCACGAGGACAGCTTCGCCCCGCCCCGCTAGCGTTTTCCATGACCGCACCGAGGGCGTCGCGCATGCGTTGACCTGCCCGAACTCCCCTTGTATGCAGTCGAATTCGGCGGGGCTGAGTTGAGACCGGTTGAGTCCGGTTGAGTCGAAATCGGTGGTCGAAAATGGCACGAGCGGAGAACAAGGAAACGGCAGGTCCGGTGGCCCGGATGGTCGCGGAACTGGCGCGTACGCTGCGCCTGAGGAGGGGGTGGACGCAGGAACAACTGGGCCATGAATTGGGATTCTCCGGCGCGGCGGTGAGCGCCATGGAAACCCTCGCCCAGCCCGCGAGCGACGAGATGCTGGTGAAACTGGAGGAGGTGCTCGGGGAGGGCATGGGGATCTTCGAGGGCGCGCGGAAGTACATGCGCCTGGAGAAGTATCCGGTGCAGTTCCAGAACTACTCGCTGCTGGAGCAGGAGGCGGTGGTGCTGAGGCTGTACGCGACCCTGGTCATCCACGGGTTGTTCCAGACCGAGGCGTACGCGCGGGCGCTCATCGGGGGTGGGTACCCGCCCCTGCCGGAGGCGAGGGTGGAGGAGCTGGTCGAGGCGAGGTTGGCGCGGAAGGTGCTGTTCGAGCGGGAGCCGGTCGCGCTGATCGAGGTGGTACTGGAGGAGTCGGTCTTGCAGCGTGTGATCGGCAGTCCCGAGATCATTCGCGAGCAGATGCAGTACCTGGCTCAGTGCGCCCGCAGGCGCAATGTGACGCTCCAGGTACTCCCGTTGGACACCGGGCTGTGTGGGGAACATCCGGGCGACAACGGCCCCATGGAACTCGTGGAAACGCCGCAACACGACCACCTGGTCTACCTGGAGATTCAGTACCAGAGCCTGTTGATCTCCGATCCTGCCAAGGTGAGTACGTACGCCCAGCGCTATGCGAAGATCCGGGCACAGGCCCTGGGTCCTCGTGAATCGCTGGGCCTCATCGAGCGGTTGGCAGGAGAGCACAGATGAGCAACACCCTGCGGTGGTTCAAGTCCAGCTACAGCAGCGACAGTGGTGGCGACTGCGTCGAAGTGGCCTTCGACTGGCGCAAGTCCTCGTACAGCGACTCCAGCGGCGGCTCATGCGTAGAGGTAGCCACCTGCCCCCACGCCGTCCACGTCCGTGACTCCAAGCTGTCCGAGGGCGGCCCCACCTTCGAGGTCGCCCCGGACGCCTGGGCTCAGTTCGTCGGCTGGGCCGCCTGAGCGGCGGTCGTGGTCGGGGCGAGTTCGCGGAACGGGTCCGCCGACTCCGTACCCGACCTGCCGAACGGCGCGTCGAAGCTCCAGACCAGGAACAGCAGGAAGACGATCAGCCCGCTGAAGATCCCGGCGAGCAGCAACTCCCTTGCCGAGCGGCGGATCTGGAGCGTGAAGATCAGCCCGATGGTCACCACGGCCCCGGCGACGAGGCCGAACCAGACGACCCCCGGCAGCGTGGACCCGGCGCCGTCGATCCGCGTGTGCCGGGCGTCGTCGGCGGTGGCGATCTGATCGAGCAGCGGCTGATAGGCCTGTGCCTGGAGGTCGTTGGCGGGCGCGCGGTGGGTGACGTCGGTGCGTACGGCCGCGAGGAGTGCGGCCCCGTCCGGCGACGGCTCCCGGCCCTGGACCAGCAGGGGCCATTCGGCCGACACGGTGTGGGCGGCGTACGCGCCGATCTCGCCCCGGATGCGGTCGCGCACGGCGGGCGGGTAGACGTCCACCCGCTGCCCGACCTCGTACAGCGCCTGGGCCTCGCGCCGCACGGAGTCCTCGGCCGCGCCTCGCGCCTCCCACACGCCCGCGATCGCGAGGCCGAGCACGATGGCGTACACGACGCCGACCATCATCACCATGTACTCGATGACGTCGGGCGTCTCACTGGGGTCCTCGGCGTCGGCCACGCGGCGGTGGCGCAGGACGGTGACGGTGAGGACGACGGCGCTGACGAGCGCCATCGCGGCGACGAGGACTAGCCATTGCGACACGGGCGGGCTCCGGAACGGGATCGGGGGCGGAGGATCGCGGCGGCCAGGACGGCGGGCGTGGTGACGACGAGCATCATCGTCACCGTGGAGAACCCGGCCGGGGCGGGGCGCGCCAGCGCGGTGGAGCGGTACGGGTGGACGAGCCGGTGGGCGGCGGCCGGGTGTGCGCGGGCCTTCGCGGCGGGCTGCGGCACTGGCACCGTCGGCACCACGGTCGGCACCACCGGCGGCACCACGGTCGGCACCACCGGCGGCCGCACCGGTTCCGGCGGGCGCGGGCGGGACGTCGGTACGCCGATGTCGGCCGGGGGCGCGACTGCCCCGGCGCCGGGGCGCTCGCGGCGGGCCCCCGGCCGCACCATGTGAGGGGCGGCGGGCGCGGGCGCGGCGGCCCTCGGCGGGACGGGGCCCACCGGGCACTGCCCGGCGCCCGCGTACAGCTGCGCGCCGAGCGGGTTCAGTGCCACGGTCACGCCGAGGCAGAGGAGCAGCTGGCGGGTGATCACGCCTGGCGAACGATCACTTGGCCCCCGCGATACGGCCTGCGGCCCGCGAAGCGCCCGGCCGCCGACCCCGCCGATCACCTGCCGCACCCACCCCCGCTGTGCCACGATCCCGTCATGCGTCCCGTCATGGGTGACCTGGTTGCGGGGGATCCCTCACACATCGGCCCGTTCCGGCTGCTCGGCAGACTCGGGGCCGGGGGAACGGGGCGGGTCTATCTGGCCCGGTCGCCGGGCGGGCGTGCGGCTGCGGTCAAGGTCGTACGGGAGGAGTACGCGCACGGGAACGGGTTCCGCGCGCGGTTCGCCCAGGAGGTG
The DNA here is from genome assembly GCF_042737755.1 of Streptomyces sp. NPDC059994. Taxonomy (NCBI): domain Bacteria; kingdom Bacillati; phylum Actinomycetota; class Actinomycetes; order Kitasatosporales; family Streptomycetaceae; genus Streptomyces; species Streptomyces sp. NPDC059994. The sequence goes on along the minus strand of NZ_JBHWUR010000146.1, from coordinate 3,377 downwards.
ACGGCCGCGCGGCAGGTGGACAGCGAGTGGACCGCCCGCGTCCTCGACGCGGACGCGACGGCCGAGATCCCGTGGGTCGCGACGGCGTACGTGCCCGGCCCGAGCCTCCGGGGCGTCGTGGACCGGGACTTCGGGCCGCTGCCGGAGCCGTCGCTGCTCGTGCTCGCCGACCGGCTGGCGCTGGCGCTGGCTGACATCCACAGCGCGGGGCTGGTCCACCGTGATCTGAAGCCGTCCCACGTCCTGCTCGCCGTGGACGGGCCGCGCGTCATCGGCTTCGGGCTCAGGGGCGCGCCGGGCGCGCCGGCGGACTCCGGGGTGATCGTCGGGTCCCCGGGCTTCATGTCGCCCGAGCAGATCCTCGGCGAGCCGGTCACCCCGGCCGGGGACGTGTTCTGCCTGGGCGCGATCCTTGCGTACGCGGCCACCGGGCGGATGGCCTTCGGCCTGCCCGACGGCGGCCTCGGGGCACTGATGTTCCGCGTCACCCACGAGGAGCCGGACCTGGTGGGCGTTCCGGCGCCGCTGCTGCCCGTCGTACGGGCGTGCCTGCACAAGGACCCGGTGCGGCGGCCGACGCCGGAGCAGCTCGCCGGGCACCTGGCGACGAACGGGAGCCCGGGGCACTCCTGGTTACCGCGCGAGGTGCTGGCTCAAGTCGCCCGGCACGCGGAGGTGTTGCGGGAGGCGGGTCTGCCTCGCGGTCACCGGCGGCAGTACCTGCCGCCCGTCCCCGAGGACGGCCACCGACCCGATCCGCCGCCCCCGGCGCCCGCCAGCATGCCGCCCGCGCCGCGCTGGGCCGCCAGCCGCCCCCAGGGGCCTGCGTGGGGCCCGCGCAGGCGCCGGCGCCGGAGCCGTGCTCTGCTCGTCGCCCTCGTCCTCGCCCTCGTCGCCCTCGTCGCCGTCTGGTTCGTCGTCCGGTCCGTCACCTGACGACCACATGACGGCGGGGCCGCCGGGAGTGCGTCCCGACGGCCCCGCCATCACAACCGAACCTCGCGCCTACAGGAACGAGTTGATCTCGATCGTCTCGGTCCGGCCGGGGCCGACACCGATCGCGGAGATCGGCGCGCCCGACATCTCCTCCAGCGCCTTCACATACGCCTGCGCGTTCTTCGGCAGGTCGGAGAAGGTCTGGGCCTTGGTGATGTCCTCGGACCAGCCCGGCAGCATCTCGTAGATCGGCTTCGCGTGGTGGAAGTCGGTCTGGGAGTACGGGAGCTCCTCGACGCGCTTGCCGTCGATCTCGTACGCCACGCAGACCGGGATCTGCTCCCAGCCGGTCAGGACGTCGAGCTTGGTGAGGAAGAAGTCCGTCAGGCCGTTGACCCGGGTCGCGTAACGGGCGATCACCGCGTCGAACCAGCCGCAGCGGCGGTCGCGACCGGTGGTGACACCGCGCTCGCCGCCGATGCGGCGCAGGTCCTCGCCGTCCTTGTCGAACAGCTCGGTCGGGAACGGGCCCGCGCCGACGCGCGTCGTGTACGCCTTGAGGATGCCGATGACGCGGCTGATCTTCGTGGGGCCCACGCCCGCGCCCGTGCAGGCGCCGCCCGCGGTCGGGTTCGACGAGGTCACGAAGGGGTACGTGCCGTGGTCGACGTCGAGGAGCGTGCCCTGGCCGCCCTCGAAGAGGACGACCTTGCCCTCGTCGATCGCGTCGTTGAGGATCAGCGTGGTGTCCGCGACGAACGGCCGGATCTGCTCCGCGTACTGGAGCATCTCCTCGACGATCTTCTCCGCCTCGATCGCGCGGCGGTTGAAGACCTTGGCCAGCAGCTGGTTCTTCGACTCCAGCGCCGCCTCGACCTTCTGCTCAAGGATCGACTCGTCGTACAGGTCCTGGACACGGATGCCGACGCGGTTGATCTTGTCCGCGTAGGTCGGGCCGATGCCGCGACCGGTGGTGCCGATCTTGCGGGAGCCGAGGAACCGTTCCGTCACCTTGTCGAGCGTGACGTTGTACGGCGTGATCAGGTGAGCGTTACCGCTGATGAGCAGCTTGGACGTGTCGACGCCGCGCTCGTTCAGCCCGCTCAGCTCGGAGAGCAGGACCGCCGGGTCGACGACGACTCCGTTGCCGATGACCGGGGTACACCCCGGCGAGAGGATCCCGGAAGGGAGAAGATGCAGCGCGTACTTCTGGTCGCCGACGACGACCGTGTGGCCGGCGTTGTTGCCGCCCTGGTAGCGCACTACATAGTCAACGGATCCACCGAGCAGGTCGGTGGCCTTTCCCTTGCCTTCGTCACCCCACTGAGCACCGAGCAGCACAAGTGCGGGCACAGGCGTACACCCCTTCCGGGCGGGGCATGTCCAAGGTCAGTGGGCCGAAGCCGCCAGACCGGTGTGCCCCGGAATAGACGAAGCCCCTGGCGCAATAGCGCAAGGGGCTCTTGCACAAAGATGCTACCCGAGGAAGGACCGAAGTGTCGGCTGCCGACCAGCTACTGGTGGTCATCGACCCGGTCGCCCGCCGTATCGACGGCGAGTCCGTACGGATCGCGAAAGATGTGCTGTGCGCGGGTGCGCAGGCGAAAATATGCTGGCCGGAGGGGGTGGAGGAGTTCTCACGGGCCCTCGCCCGGCGGGGTGGGCGGCGGCTGGTGGTGGTGGGTGACGACCGGGCGCTGCTACGTACTGTGACGTTGTTGCAGCGGGAATGTGATGTCCTGGGCCCGGCCCTGGCGCTGGTGCCCGTGGGCACGGCCCCCCTCGTGGAACTTGCCAGGTCACTGGGGGTGCCGATGGGCGCGGTGGCGGCGGCGCGAGCCGTCCTCGACGGGGCCCCGCGCCGGCTCGACCTGCTGGTCGACGACAGCGGGGACGTCGTCCTCGGCGGCCTCTGCATCCCGGCGGCTCCCTCGTCGGCGCGGACTTCCGCCCCTACCGTCTGGGGTACGTGCCGCTCGCTCGTACGCACCCTGGTGCGGGCGCCCGTGCCCACGCCCGTCGCGGCGGCCGTCGCGCACCGGTTGCGGGTGGAGGCGGACGGGGTGCTCCTGTCCGACCTGGACCGCCCGGTCGCGGGCGTGTCGCTCGCGTCCGGGGACGGGGTCGCCCATGTGGTGGTCCAGCCGCACGCGGGGGCGTTGGTGGTGCGGGCGCGGGCGCGGGCCGTGACGGTTTCCGTGTCGGGGGACGGTTTTCGGTACCGGGCGGGGGAGGTGGTGGCGGGGCCGGTGCGGAGCCGGACGTGGACGGTGGGGACGTGGACCCTGACGCTGCCCTCCCCCACCCCGCCCGTTACCTGAACCCTCCGGGGGTGGGTGGGTGGTTGAGGCCCGTTTCCCGGGGGCTGGGCCCCCGGCCCCCTGTTGCGGGGGGGGGGGGCCCCGCCCCCCCCCCCCGGGGGGCGCCCCCCGGCCCGCGCC
>NZ_JBHWUR010000145.1:0-16640 GCF_042737755.1 Streptomyces sp. NPDC059994 | reverse complement strand
GTTTTACGTGTTGATGGGGCCGCCCCCCACCACCCCTATCCCCATTCCGCCGGGCCCTTGCGCCCGGGGGGCCGGCCCGGGGGGGAACACCCCCCCCGCGCCGCCCCCGATGACCACCAGTCGCTCCGCCGCCATTGCGCACCCCTAGCTCGGTCCGTCCCGCTCTTCCTTCGGAAGATACGTGCGGGAGCGCCCGGGAATTCCCCGGGCGCTCCACTCGCCGCAGGGCTGTCGGTGGCGTCTGAGAGAGTGGACGCATGGACAACTCGGCCGTCAGCGCACCGCACATCGTCGTCGTCGGAGGCGGCATCGCCGGACTCGCCGCCGCGCACCGCCTGCTGGAGTCGGGCGCGCGCGTGACCGTCCTGGAGGCCACCGACCGCCTCGGCGGCAAGCTGTACGCGGGCGAGATCGAGGGCGCGCGCGTGGACCTCGGCGCCGAGTCGATGCTGGCGCGCCGGCCCGAGGGCATCGGCCTCGCGCGCGAGGTGGGCCTCGGTGACCAGTTGCGGCCGCCCGCGGCGACAGCGGCGATCTGGACGCGGGGCGCGCTGCGGCCGATGCCCAAGGGGCATCTGATGGGCGTCCCGGCCGACCCGGCCTCGCTCACCGGGATCGTCTCCGCCGAGGGCCTGGCGCGCATCGCCCAGGACCGCGAACTGCCGCCGACCGAGGTCGGGGACGACATCGGCGTCGGGGAGTTCGTCGCGAGCCGCGTCGGCCGCGAGGTCGTCGACCGGCTCGTGGAACCGCTCCTGGGCGGGGTGTACGCGGGCGACGCCTACCGGATCTCGATGCGCGCCGCCGTGCCCCAGCTGTTCGCCGCCGCGCGCGAGAACACCTCGCTGCTCGACGGCGTCGCCCGGATCCAGGAGAAGGCCGCCGCCCGGCCGCAGAACGACGGCCCGGTCTTCATGGGCCTCGACGGCGGCATGGGCACCCTGCCGGTCGCGGTCGCGGACGCGGTGCGGGCCAAGGGCGGCTCCATCCGTACGGAGGCGCCGGTGCTCGCCCTGACCCGCACCGCCACCGGCTGGCTGGTCCGCACGGACTCCCCGGAGGCGCCCCTGACCGAGGCGGACGGTGTGATCCTGGCGTCGCCCGCCTGGTCCGCGTCCGCGCTGCTCGCCGCCGAGTCCCCGGCCGCCGCGGCCGAGTTGGCCACCGTGGAGTACGCCTCGATGGCCCTGGTCACCATGGCCTTCCGGCGCGCGGACCTGGAGCGTCTTGAGCGCCGCTCGGGCTTCCTGGTCCCGTCCCTGGACGGCCGCACGATCAAGGCGTCCACCTTCTCCTCGTACAAGTGGCAGTGGGTCACCGACCGCGCCCCGGACCTCTTCGTGCTCCGCACCTCGATCGGGCGGTACGGCGAGGAGGAGCACCTGGACCGCGACGACGCCGACCTGGTGGACATGTCGCTGGGTGACCTCGGGGAGGCGGTGGGCCTCGCCGCCAAGCCGGTCGCGAGCGAGGTGACGCGCTGGATCGGGGGCCTGCCGCAGTACCCGGTGGGCCATCTCGCGCGCGTGGCCCGCGTCCGCGCCGCCGTCGCGAAGCTGCCCGCGCTGCGGGTCTGCGGGGCCGCGTACGACGGGGTGGGCATCCCGGCGTGCATCGCCGGCGCCCGGATCGCCGCGGACGAGATCATCGCCACGTCGACCCTGGCGCAGAACACTCAGCGTGACGCGGGACAATAGCCTCATGAGTGCACCGGAAAAGATCCCGAACGCAGGGAAGAAGGCGAAGGACCTCAACGAGGTCATCCGCTACACGCTGTGGTCCGTCTTCAAGCTGCGCGACGTGCTGCCCGAGGACCGCGCCGGGTTCGCGGACGAGGTCCAGGAGCTGTTCGACCAGCTCGCCGCCAAGGACATCACCGTCCGCGGCACCTACGACCTGTCCGGGCTGCGGGCCGACGCCGACCTCATGATCTGGTGGCACGCCGAGACGGCCGACGAGCTCCAGAGCGCGTACAACCTCTTCCGCCGCACCAAGCTTGGCCGCGCCCTGGAGCCGGTCTGGTCGAACATGGCGCTGCACCGCCCCGCCGAGTTCAACAAGTCGCACATCCCGGCCTTCCTCGCCGACGAGACCCCGCGCGACTACGTGTCGGTGTACCCCTTCGTGCGCTCGTACGACTGGTACCTGCTGCCCGACGAGGACCGCCGCCGGATGCTCGCCGACCACGGCAAGATGGCCCGCGGCTACCCGGACGTGCGCGCCAACACGGTCGCCTCGTTCTCGCTCGGCGACTACGAGTGGCTGCTCGCCTTCGAGGCCGACGAGCTCTACCGCATCGTCGACCTCATGCGTCATCTGCGCGCCTCCGAGGCCCGGATGCACGTCCGCGAAGAGGTCCCGTTCTACACGGGCCGCCGCAAGTCGGTCGCGGATCTGGTGGCGGGCCTGGCCTGACGGCCGCCCCCACCGCGTATGCCCGGTGACCGGGCCCGCCGAGGCGGGCCCGGATCCACCCCTGACCCGGAAGATCAGAGAGCGGACGGCCGCTGCCCAGCCCTGGGTGCCGACCGCTCGTCCAGCGACACCGGGTTCGGCTCCGGGTGCGGCGCGCACGCAGCGCGCCGCACCGGCGTCCGTCCGTTCAGCAGGTAGTCCAGCAGATAGCCGTTGACGCATTTGTTGGGACCGCCGCCGATGCCGTGCGTACCGGCGTCCTTCTCGGTCACCAGGACCGACCCCGGCAGTCTGCGCTGCAGCTCCAGCGCCCCCGGGTACGGCGTCGCCGCGTCCCGTTCGGCCGCCAGGATCAGCGTCGGCGGCAGCGCTCCCCGCCGCGTCCCCACGTCCAGCGGCTTCTGCCGGGGCGCGGGCCAGTAGGCGCACGGCAGGTTCATCCACGCGTTGTCCCACGTCTCGAACGGCGCGATCTCCGCGAGCGCGCTGTTGTCGCGGTCCCAGGTGGCCCAGTCCGTCGGCCAGGGCGCGTCGTTGCACTCGACCGCCGTGTACACGGCGTTCCCGTTCTCGTCGTCCCACGCCGCCTCCGGTTGCGGCGCCGCCTGTGCGATCAGCGGCTTGGGGTCGCCCTTGAGGTACGCCGAGAGCGCGGTCGCCCGCATCGCCCAGTAGTCGTCGTAGTACCCGGCCTTGAGGAACGCGCCCTGGAGCTGCGCGGGGCCGACCGTGCCGCCCGCCGGCTCCTCGGCCAGCCGGGCGCGCACCTTCTCGAAGTTCTCCAGGACCTGCTCGGCCGTGGTGCCCAGGTGGTAGACGCCGTCGTGCCGGGCGACCCAGGCGCGGAAGTCCTCCCAGCGGCTCTCGAACGCCAGCGACTGGTCGAGGTTGTTGCGGTACCAGATCTGCCGCGGGTCGGGGTCGACCGCCGAGTCGAAGACCATCCGGCGCACATGGGACGGGAAGAGCGTGGCGTACAGGGCGCCGAAGTACGTCCCGTACGAGGCGCCGATGAACGTCAGCTTCCGCTCGCCGAGCGCGGCCCGCAGCACATCGAGGTCGCGCGCGTTGTTGAGGCTCGTGTAGTGCCGCAGGGCCGCGCCCGCGTTCCGCCCGCAGCCCGCCGCGTACGCCTTGGCCTGCGCGATCCGCTCCAGCTTGTACGAGGGAGAGGGGTCGGTCGGGGACTGCGTGGGCGCCTTGGTGAAGTCCTTGGGGTCCTGGCAGGACAGCGGCGCGGAGCGGCCCACCCCGCGCGGGGCGTAGCCGACCAGGTCGTACGCCCCCGCGATCCGCTTCCACTCGGGGAGGTTCGCGACCATCGGGAAGTACATGCTGGAGGCGCCCGGGCCGCCGGGGTTGTAGACCAGGGAGCCCTGGCGCGCGGCCGGTTTGCCGGTGGCCCGTACCCGGCTGACGGTGAGGGCGATCTGACGGCCCATCGGTTTGGCGTAGTCGAGCGGGACCCGGAGCGTGCCGCACTGGATGGCGTCGGGGAGCATCTCCGCCTTGGGGCAGCGGCCGAAGGCGATCCTGGCGGCCGCCGCGTGCTGGGCGGCGACCACGGTGCCGCGTGCCGCGGCGGTGAGCGGATCCACGCCGTCGGCCGGTGCGGCGGCCAGGGTGGAAAGAACGAGGGAACCGAGCGTTCCGTACAGCGTTGCTGCTCTCATCGCACATCCCTTTGCGGGTCTATCCGGCACGAAAAGTCCGGTACAAAAGGGATGATTAGCTGCGTAATTGGCGAAGTAAAGCACCGCCGTGCGGTGCGCCGGGACCAAAGTCCGCGAGCCCCGTCGTGGGGTGGAGCCCCGGCCGACGAGCGAGGTCCCGTTACGCCCGGAGCCCCGTCAGGCCGCTCGTCCGCCGCGCAGGGCGGTCCGCAGCGCCGGGTCGTCGACCGCGCTCACGCCCCGTACCGCGACGGCGGTGAGCGGGTCGTCGGCAGGGTCGATCCGGCCGAGCAGCCGCTGGCCGTCGGGAGAGGCCCAGCGGGTGTGCGGATGGACCTCGAAGCGGGCGATGAAGAGGCAGCCGAGGGTGAGGACCATCGGCAGGGAGAACCAGGCGGCGATCTCGGCCTGGGTGGCGCGGTCCTGGCCGGGCATCAGGGACGCGATCAGGCCCAGGGTGAAGGTGAGCGCCGCCGCGCCGCGTACGGCCCGCACGGAGGCCGTGACGCCCGTCCTGGCCGCGTCCGGGACGGCGAGCCCGGCGGCCGCCAGCCGGTCGGCCAGGGCGTGCACCGCGTCGGCGGCGGCCGCGGTCGACCGTATCGCCGCTATCCGGGCCTGTCCGCCCGGGCCTATCGCGCCGATCACCGACCGCTCCAGGTCGTCGCGGCCCTCCGGGTCGACGACCGTGGCCCAGCCGGTGTGCGCGAGCAGCAGCCGGCGGGCGCGGTGCATGGTGACCAGGGTCAGGTCGGTGACCCGTAACGGGCCGCCCGAGAGGAACGCGGCCTCGTACAGCGAGAGGCCGAGTTCCGGGTCCCGGGTGACCGGTCCCTGGTCGGCCGCGGCGGACGCGGCGAGGCAGAGCCGCCCGCACGAGACGGCGGACGCGAGGCACGCGGCGACCAGGAAAAGTACCCAGAACATGGCCGAGTTGTATGTGAAACGGGCAGCTCGGCGCCATGCCTTTCCCATGATGTGGACATGGAGTTATCGGTTCGTTACGGAGTGTCGGTGGGGTCGGCCCGGCTGGCGGCGGGCGGCAGCGGGAACGACGGGGTGAGCGGTGCCGGGGACGGGGGAGTGGCGCCAGGGGTGGGCGGGGGCGGCCCGCTCGGGGACGCGGTGGTGCCCGCGACGCTGTCCCGGGTCAGTGCGTCGAAGTCGACGAGGCCGGTCGCCTCCAGCATCCGGATGTGGTCCAGGACGGTCGTGTTGGCGTCGTCGGCGAGGGCGCGCACCAGTGAGTTGCGGGTGTTGGCGCGGATCTGCGCGACGAGCGAGAACACCTTCCCGTGCGCCGAGCGCAGGATATTGGCGAAGTCCTGCTCGTAGGTGGTGCCGCTCTCCGCCGTCAAGGTCCGCAGCCACCCCTGCTGTTGGGCGTTGGGCTGGTCCGGCAGCTCCATCCCCAGCTGGGCCGCGACCTCGCGCACGCGCGCGTCGAGGAACGCGTGCCCGTCGATCAGATGGTGCCCCGCGGCCGTGACGGCCGCGCTGGGCGCCCGCTCGACGGCCTGCTGCCCGGCGGGCAGCTCCCACAGCCCCGCGAGTCTGACCCGTACGACGAAGTCCCGGTCGGCGGCCGACAGGGGCCCCCAGCGGGTGGGTACGGAACCCGCGTTGAGATTGGCGAGTCCGGTGCCCGAGCGGTCGGCGTAGGACCAGACGGGGAAGAGCAGGGCGGCGATGGTCGCGGTCAGGGCGACGACGACCAAGCCGGTACCGGAAAGAATTATCCGACGCATGAAAGCCTCCAAGTGCGGTGCGCACGGTAATGCGGAGGCGGGTGATCCGGGGAGTCTTTTGAGGAAAACAGTGATGAGATGGTGTGGGGGCCATCACGAGTTGGGCGAGTTCGCCCCAATGGTCGAAGTCGGGTGGTAGGTTGCCCGGCTTTGCCTAGGCGGCCCGGACGAGCCCCTTCAGGAACCGGGCGGCCCGACCCTGCGGCCGGGTGCCGGCCCGCTCCCTCCACCACCGGTCCAGCTGCCGGGCGACGTCGCCGTCGAGCTCCTCCTTGAGCAGCGACTCCACGAAGTCGAGGGCGTCGCGGCGGTAGCCGTCGCCCATGGGGCGGCTCCTGGCGTACGCGAGGTACGCCGGGCGGTACGCGTCCCCGAGGATCCGGGGCAGCTCCGGCGCCACCTTCGCGACGACATCGGCCCGCTTCGCCGCGAGCGCCCGCGCCTGGACACGCAGCCGGGTGGCGTCGAACCCGTACGGGACGGGGGTGCCGGCGACGAGCGCGGAGAGGAGCGAGACTTGCGCGAGCGCGAGGCGCAGCCGCGGCTTCGCCCCGGGCCCCTGTCCGTCTGCGGGCCGGTGGGAGCTGGTCGCGCGGTTCCCCGCGCCCCTCAAGGCACCTCCAGCCCCTTGGGGTGCTCCCTGGACGAAGTCCTTGGGGGAGTTTGAGGAGCGGGGTCCGGGGCGGATCCCCGAGCGGGGTGCGGGGGCCGCAGGCCCCGCGGTGGGGGGACCCCCCGCCACCACGCTGCGGATCGCCCCCAGTTCCCCCGCCAGCTCCGCCTCCGGCGGAAACGCGTCGTCGCGCTCCAGCAGGACTCCGCGCGGCGCCACCCGCGACACCAGCTCCGCCAGTACGTCGAGCACCTCCGCCCCCACCGGATGGGCGTGTGTGTCGTGCCACACGCCGTCCTTCTCGACGCCCCCGGCGACGTGCACGTACGCGATCGCCTCCACCGGCAGCTCGGAGAGGGCCTTCGCCGGGTCCTCGCCCCGGTTCACCCGGTTCGTGTGGAGGTTCGCCACGTCGATGAGGAGCCGTACGCCCGTACGCTCCACCAGCTCCGCGAGGAACTGGCCCTCCGTCATGTCCTCGTCCGGCCAGTTCACCAGCGCCGCTATGTTCTCCAGGGCGAGCGGCACCGGCAGGGAGTCCTGCGCGATGCGGACGTTCTCGCAGAGCACCTCAAGGGCGTCCCAGGTGCGCGGCACCGGCAGCAGGTGCCCCGCCTCCAGGCGCGGCGACGCGGTGAGGGCGCCCCCGGCCCGTACGAACGCGATGTGCTCGGTGACCAGCGGGGCCGACAGCGCCTCCGCCCGCGCCGCCAGATCGGCCAGGCGCCCGGCGTCGGGCCGGTCGGCGCCGCCGAGGCCCAGCGAGACGCCGTGCGGCACGACCGTGACCCCGCGCCGCCGCAGCCGTACCAGCGACTCGGGAAGGTGGCCGGGGCAGAGGTTCTCGGCCACCGCCTCCACCCAGTCGACGCCCGGCAGCCGCTCGATCGCGTCGGCGATCTCGGGCCGCCAGCCGATGCCGATGCCCAGCTCCATGGTCGCCTCCCCGGCGTGGTGGTCGTGGCACGTCGCGACGCAGGGACGTGATGCTGGAGTGGTCATGGCCCCGGCGCGCCCCGGCCAACCCGCCGCGCCCCGCCTTCAGAGCTTCATTTGAGGTTGTTGGGGGACGGCCGGGCCGGCGGCGCGGGCCCGGGCCCGGCTATTTCTGGGTCAGCGAGTCGTAGTCGACCATGCCCGTGGACTCCAGCATGTTGATGTGGTCGAGCACCGTCTGGTTGGCGTCCTGTGCCAGGTCCCGGACCAGTGAGTTGCGGGTGTTGGCGCGGACCTCGGCGACCAGGTTGAAGACCTTGCCGTGGGCGCGCCGCAGCAGGTTGGCGAACTTGAGCTCGTAGTCGCGGCCCTGCGCCGCCGTCAGCTCCTTGAGCCACCCCTGCTGCTGCTCGTTGGGCTGGTTGGGCAGCTCGACGCCCAGCTGCGCGGCGACGTCCCGGACGTGCTTGTCGAGCGCGGTGTGGCCCATCACGAGATGGTCCCCGGTCGCCTTGACCGCCGCGCTCGGCGCCCGCTCCTGCGCCTGCTGTCCGGCGGGCAGTTCCCACAGCCCGGCCAGCCGCACCTTGGTCACGAACTCGCGGTCGGTGGGCGAGAGAGGGCCCCAGCGGGTCGACACGGACGCCGCGTCGAGGTTCGACTGGTCCGTCCCGAGCCGGTCGGCGTACGACCAGACGGGGAAGGCGAGTGCCCCGATGGTGGCGGCGAGCGCCACGATGATCAGTGCCGTTCCGTTGAACCGGCCGAGCATTCCGACCCTTTCGGTCCGGTCCGTCCGTCGGATACGTCCCACAACATGCCTCCCAGGCAGGCAACTTGGCAGTACCGGGAGGTACGGACGGGACGCGTGTTGCGTTCAGCGGCGCCGCGAACCGGTCCGCGATCAGCCGAGCCGGCCCCGCAGCGCCGGGTGGTCCGCCACCACCGTGGCGGACCCCGGCGCGATCTCCGTGAAGCCCGCGTCCCGGACCACCGGCAGCCCGCTCGCCGTCAGCGCCGCCCACTCCTCGCTGGGCGCCACCCGTACCGACAGCGCGAAGTCCGTCTCCCGCCACGCCGTGCGCTCCGCCTCCGCGAGCTCCCACCACGCGAGCTGCGCCCCGTGCCCGGCCTGGGCCATCGCCTTGCCCGCCGACATGTCGAGCTCCGGGTTGAGCCACAGCACCGGCGCGAGGGTGCCGGGGCCGCCCGGCCCGGCCGGGTCGTCCAGGTCCGTGCCGGAGACCTGGAGCTTGGCCAGCTCCTTGGGCCAGCCGTCGAGGGGAACCGGCGGGAAGACCCGCACCTCCGCCGACTTCCCGGTGACCGTGATGCCCGGCAGCGCCGACGCCTTGCGCCACTCCGCGCCGCGCGCCCGCCGCACCACCTTGCGGATCCTGGCGTCCTGCCAGTCCCGCATGGTCTGCGCCCACTCGCCGTCGCCGAGCGACCGCTCGTCGCTGAGCATCACCAGGACGGCCCGGGCCGCGGTCTCCAGCGCGTCGGTGCGGGCCGGCGGCTCCGTCTTCTCGATGCGGACGACCATCGGGAGGACGTACTGAGGAGCCTCGTCGCGGACGTTCGGCTCCTGGTGGAACGGGCTCGGGGCGGGGGTCACGGGGGTCTCGTCACTGCTCACCCAACCAGTCTGCCAGCCGCCGATTCCCGGATTCTTGGCGGAATGAATCCTTCCGGGACAGGATGCCCGGCATGAAGAGCGATCTTTTCTCAGCGGGGCACCTGGCGCAGCCGGCCACCGAGGCCGGAATGACCCTGCAGAACGCCAAGTCCATCAAGTACGCGGTCAACGGCGAGATGCTCGCGCGCCAGGGCGCGATGATCGCTTACCGCGGAAACCTGCAGTTCGAGCGCCGGAGCCAGGGCATAGGCGGCATGCTCAAGCGCGCCGTCACCGGCGAGGGCCTGCCCCTGATGGCGGTCAAGGGCCAGGGCGAGGCGTGGTTCGCGCACGAGGCGCAGAACTGCTTCATCGTCGACATCGAGCAGGGCGACGTCCTGACGGTCAACGGCCGCAACGTCCTCTGCTTCGACGCGTCCCTCACGTACGAGATCAAGACCGTCAAGGGCTCCGGCATCGCCGGCGGCGGCCTCTTCAACAGCGTCTTCACCGGCTGGGGCCGGCTCGGCCTGGTCTGCGAGGGCAACCCGCTGGTGATCCCGGTCACCGCGCAGCAGCCCGTCTACGTCGACACCGACGCGGTGGTCGGCTGGACCGCGAACCTGAGTACCTCGCTGCACCGCTCGCAGTCCATCGGCTCGATGATCCGCGGCGGCTCCGGCGAGGCCGTGCAGCTGATGCTCCAGGGCGAGGGCTACGTCATCGTCCGCCCGAGCGAGGCCACCCCGAAGAAGGCCGAGCAGCACTGAGGCCCGTGCGCACCCTGCGTTCGGTGGGCCGCCGGTACGGGTTCGGCGGCCCCTGGGTGCTGCGCGGGGTCGACCTGGAGCTGCACGCGGGCACCCTCGTCCGGGTGGAGGGCACCAACGGCACCGGCAAGTCGACCCTGCTGCGCCTGCTGGCCGGGATCGACGCGCCCACCGAGGGCCGCGCCCTCGGCCGCCCGCGCACCGCGTACGTGCCCGAACGCTTCCCCGCCGCCCTGCCGTTCACGGCGGCGGGCTATCTGACCCACCTCGGGCGCATCCACGGCCTGTCCCGGCGGACCGCCGCCACGCGCGCGGGGGAGTGGCTGGAGCGGTTCGGCGCGGGCGCCCACGCCCGTACCCCGCTCGCCGAGCTCTCCAAGGGCACCAGCCAGAAGGTCGCCGCCGCCCAGGCCCTGGTCGCCGCGCCCGAACTCCTTGTGCTCGACGAGGCCTGGACCGGCCTGGACATCGCGGCCCGCGCCGAGCTGGAGGGCGCGGTCGCCGAACGCGTCGCGGACGGCGCCGCGGTGGTCTTCGTCGACCACGACCTCCGGCGGCTCGCGGACGCGGTGGACACGCGGTACGCGGTCGGGCGCGGCGGTCTGGTCCGCCGTACCGAGTGTTCCGCTACGGAAGCGGAGCACTCCGGCTCCGGGCCGTCGGGCGGCCCGCTGGTCCGCGTCGACGTCGTCGGACCGCTACCCCCGGAGGGGCTGCCCGGCGCGCCCGCGCGGACCTCGGGCCCGGACGGCGCGCACACGCTCACGGTCGCGGCCGCGCACTCCGACGCGCTGCTGCGCGCGCTGCTCAGCGCCCGGCCGCCCTGGCACATCCGAGGAGTGTCGCGCCCATGAACGCCCTCGTCCGCTACCAGACCGCGCTGCTGCTGCGCTCGCAGCGCTGGCTCGCGCCCGCGCTGCTGTACTTGGCCTTCGTCGCCGTCGGCGTCCAGCCGGGCGACCCGGTCCTCGACTCGCTGGGGTACGCGGCCGCCGGGCTGCTCCCCGTCGGCGCCTGGCTCGCCCGGGTCTGCGTCACCCAGGAACCGGCCGCCGCCCGGGAGTGCGCGGCCGCGGCGGCGGGCCCCGGCCGTGTCCATCTCGCCGCCCTCGCCACGGCGCTCGGGGCTACCGCGCTGCTGGGGGCCGCCGGGACGCTGTACGTCGCGGCGGTGGGTGATCCGGCAAGCGCCGACCACCGGGTCGCGGTGCCGCTCGGCTCCGCCACGGCGGCCGGGCTGCTGGCGAGCGCGGTCTGCGCGCTGCTCGGCGCCGCGGTGGGAGCGCTCGGCAGCCGCCCGCTGCTGCACACGCGCGGCTGGTCGCTCTGCCTCACCGCGCTCGCGGCGCTGCTCGCCCTGGTGGCCACGCCGTCGCCCGCCCGGTACGCCGTCAACGGCCTGGTCACCGGCTCGCGGACCGGCGATGTGCACCTGGCGGTGGTGCCGCTGATCGCCGCGGCGGCGCTCACCGCGGCGGCCTGGGCAGGCGCCTGCGCGCTCACTTCCCGGCGCGGGTGACTACGCTCGTGCGTATGGACCGTACGGGCAGGGACGACGAGACGTACTGCGCGCCGGCCGCCCCCGCGCGGCCCGCCCCCGCCGAGGGGCCTCCGTACGCCGAGTGCGTGCTGTGCCGCGAGCCGACCGAGTACCCGGAGTCGGTCAGGGGCATCACGCTCTGCCCGGTGTGCGAGTGGCAGGAGGCCCAGCGCACCGCCTGCTCCGGCTGACCGCGGGCCCTCGTCCCCGGGGGTTTACCTCTTGGCGGCCGAGCCGATGAGGTCGGAGACCTTCACGAAGCGGTAGCCGCGCCTGCGCAGCTCCGGCACGATCCGCTGGACCGCCCGGTCGGTGACCGGCGCCGCGCTGCGGGTGCAGTGCATGACGACCAAGGAGCCCGGCTTCACCCCGGCGAGGACCTGCTCGGCCACCGCGTCCGCGTCGTGCGCGAACGCGTCACCGCTCACCACGTCCCACTGCACCGCCGTCATCTTCAGCGGGGCCAGCGTCCGCAGCACCTCGTCGTTGTAGCAGCCGCCGGGGAAGCGGAAGTACGGCACCGCGTTGCGCACCCCGGCCTTCTTGAAGGAGGCGGTCGCCTTCTCGACGTCGATGCGCATCTCGTCCTTGCCGACGACCGGCAGCCCGTAGCAGGGGGACTTGAAGGCGTAGTGGCTGTACGAGTGGTTGGCGACCTCGAAGTCCGGGTCGGTCCCGATGGCGCGCGCCTCGGCCGGGTACTCGTCGGCCCAGCGGCCCGTCATGAAGATCGTGGCGGGCACCTTGAGCCGCCGCAGACCGGCGATGAGCGCGGGGTTGTCGAAGCGCTCGCCGCCCGCCGCGCGCGGCCCCTGGTCGGCGGTCATATCGGCGTCGAAGGTGAGCGCGACGACCTTCTGCCCGCCCTTGGGGGCGCGGCTGAAGACGGGGGTGAGACCGCCGGGGCCGGGCGCGACGGTGGGCGCCTGGCGGAGGGCCTGCGGGGTGGGGGAGGCGGGGGGCGCCGCGGGGGCGGCGGACGGCCTGCTCGCGCCCGGCGCCGCCTTCGCGCCACGGTCGGCGGGGGCGGGATCGGAGCTGCAGCCCGCGAGCGCGGCACCGAGAACGGCAATCGCCAGCAGCTTTCGTACAGAAATGGTCACGGGCGGAAACTATCCGATCATTCGCTGAGCAACGGTGTGCGCCGCCGTCGGGCCGCATATGTTTCCGGCCAATGAGTGAACCGGACGGAACCGCTCCGAGAACCCGGCGCCGGGGAGCGTGTCCGGGTGCGTCGAGTCGCCTCGACGGGGCGCCCGAGCCCGGCCGCGCGTCGGCCGTCCGCCGTGCGCGCCCTGGGTCCGGTTCGCCGCAGGGAAGGTGAATATGCCTGCGGGGCTGCACGATTCCGCGTGTTCGGACGGGGTGTTCGCCGCAGCGAAGTGAGGGCGCCGGATCCGGCCGACGACTCCGGTCGGGGGGACGTGATCATTCCCCTTTTCCCGCACCGGAGCCGGTAAGAGCCTCCACCCGTGCCGGAACCCGTACAGAGCAATCGGTTTCTTTGCCGAGCGCTTACGGAGTTCAATTCCGGCCTCGGCGGCAGGACCCTTGTCGCTCCGCCGGACCCGTGGTTAGGCTCCCGCTCGTTTCGAATCCTGCACACTTTCTTCGCAACCTGACCAACTGTGGGGTGGCTGTGCGTGAACCAGGGTTTTCGGCGTTGACGGGGCTGTTACCGCAGTTGCCGCAGTCGTCGGAGCTTGGGCCTGTCCGGCGGATCCTGTCTGTGCCGCGGGGGTCCGGCACGCCCTCCCCCAAGGCCTTAAGGGCCAGGGGGATTCCCAGCGGCGTTGTCGTCGGTTGCCATGGCTGCGCCATGTCGCCCTCCTCCGCCTCGCGGCTGGACGCACCAGACCCCCGCTCACCAGCACCGAAAAGGCGCCCCGCGCCGAAGCCGACCAGATCCGCCGGACAGGCCCTGGCTCTGTTGTCCGTGGGGCGCTGATGGGCTCCGCCACCGAGGCGCCCGGCAAGGCCGCCGTCCGTCGGCCGCTGTCCCGGGACGTCCGGCTGTTCTGGTGCGCGAGCGCCACCGACGCGCTCGGCAGCCAGGCCTCCGGCGTCGTCCTGCCGCTGCTGCTCCTCGGCCTCGGCTACTCGGCCACGACCGTCGGGCTCGTCGCGGGCGTGTCCACCGCGGCCGGGCTGCTCCTCGCCCCGCTCGCCGCCGTGCCCGCCGACCGGGGCGCACGCAAACCGGTGATGCTCTGGTCCGCCGTGGTCTCGGCGCTCGCCATGGGCGGGGTGGCCGTCGCCGCCGCCGCGGGCCGCCCGCCGCTCGCCCTGCTCCTGGGCGCGGTCCTGGTGGAACGATTCTCCACCGCGGTGTACGAGGCTGCCGCGGCCGGCACCGTGGCCCTGATCGCCCCGCCCGCCGACAGCCCCCGGGTGGTGGCCGGGCTCTCGGCCGCCGACCAGGGCGCGCTGATCCTCGGCCCGGCCCTGGGCGGCGCCCTCTACCAGGCCTCCCGCGCCCTGCCCTTCGTCGCGGACGCGGTGTCGTACACGGTCGCGGCCGTGTGCGTGGGCGCGCTGAAGTCGGACCTGCGGCCGGGGGAGGGGGCGCCCGGAGGGGCGGCGGGGGAGCCCGGGCACGTCGTCGGCCCCGGCGCCCTGAGCCCGGTGGACCCCGCCCAAAGCCCCCCGCGTCGCCCCGCCCTCCGCGTCGAGCTCGGCGCCGGGCTCGCCCTCGTCCGTACCTCGCCCTTCCTCCGGCTCGTCCTGATCTGGACGACCACCGTCAACGGCGTGATCGTCGCGCTGTACTACGGCGCCGTCTTCACCCTCCAGAAGGGCGGCCACGGGGGCGCCCCGATGGGTCTCGTACTGGCGCTCTCCGGCGCCGCCGGGCTCGTCGGGTCGCTGGCCGCGCCCCGCATCGCGGGCCGGATCAGCGCGACCCGGCTCCTGGTCACCGTCTCGTGGCTGCTGGTGCCGCTCGCCGCCGCGCTCGCGACCGCGAAGGGGCCCTGGACGTACGGCGGTCTGTTCGGGGTGTTCTGCCTGCTGATGCCGCTGGTCACCGTGGCGCTCCAGTCCCGGGCGATCCAGGAGACCCCGCCCGCCCTCCAGGCCCGTACCGCCGCCGTCCTCGCCGGCGCCGTCGGCGGCTCCGCCGCCCTCGCGCCCGTCGTCGCGGGAGTGTGCGCGTCCCGCGCGGGCACCGCCGCGCCCGCCGTCGCGAGCGCGGCGGTGCTCACACTGCTCGCCTGCTGGACGACGTACGTACGGGTCCCGCCGCGGGGGGTCGCCGTATGACCGGCCGCTACCAGGTCTACCGGGCCGCCCTGCCCGAGGTGTGCGCCGCCGACCCGGCGCGGATGGCGTTCACCGGCGACGCCGATGGCCGCTGCGAGGTGTTCACCTGGGACGCCGGGACCGGACGGACCCGGCAGATCACCGACCGCCCGCACGGCACCTTCCACCACGCCATCGACCGCGACGGCCATGTGTGGTGGTTCGACGAGGACGAACACGGCGCCGGGCACTGGCGGTTCCAGCCCTTCGACGGCGGCGCCGACCGCCCCGGCCTGACCGGGCCGGCCCCGGGCGAGCCGCGCGGCCTCGCCGTCAGCGACAACGCGACGGTGGCGATGGGCCTCGGGGACACCCGGACCACCGCCGTCCACATCGGGCCGCGCGGCGGCCCGGCCCGCGAGGTGACGCGCGTCGACGGCCACGTCACCCTCTCCGGCATCACCCCCGACGGCCGCCTCCTCGCCGTCAGCGGCGCGGCGGGTTCGGCGCGGGCCGTGACCGTCCTGTCCGACGACGGCACCACGCGCGCGGTGCTGCCCGGCGACGGCCCGCAGGGCAGACTCTGGTCCCTGGGCTTCGCCCCCACCGGCGACCACGCCGAACTGCTCCTCGTCCGCGAGGCCGACGACCACTATCTGCTGGCGAGCTGGCGCCCGGAGGGGGCGCCCGGCACCGGTCGCCCGGAAACAGAGCCCCGCACCGGGCACCCCGACACGGATCCGCACCCCGCATCCGGCATCACCACCCACACCTGGTGCGCCTTCGACACCGAGATCACCGCCCGCTGGCACCCCGACGGCCGCTCGGTCCTGGTGCGCCAGGACCGCCACGGCCGCAGCACGCTGCACCGCGTCGACCTGCGCGAACGCACGGTCGAGCCGGTGCCGGCGCCGCGCGGCACCCTCCTGGACGCCGCGCCCCGCGCCGGAACCGACGTCCACTACCTCTGGACGGACACCGCGAACCCGCCCCGGATGGGCTCCACGGCGGGGACGCCGCTGCCGCCCACGCACGGCATCCCCGCCCCGGTGCCCGGCGAGCATCGGGACCTGTGGACGCCCGGCCCCGACGGCCCGGTGCACAGCCTGCTCAGCCTGCCCGAGGGCCGCGGGGGAGCCGTCCCCGCGGTGTTCCTGGTGCACGGCGGGCCCGCCGACCACGACCGGGACGCCTACGACGGCGTGGTCCACTCACTGGTCGCCTCCGGCTTCGCCGTCGTCCGCGTCAACTACCGCGGTTCCACCGGCTACGGGCCGCGCTGGCGCCGGGCGTTCGGCCAGGGCGTCGGGCTCACCCAGGTCGACGACCTGGCCGCGGTGCGCGCGGACCTCGTCGCACGCGGAGTCGTCCGCGCCGACGCGGCCGGGCTGTGGGGCACCTCCTGGGGCGGCTACCTCGTCCTGCTCGCCCTCGGGCTGCGCCCGGGCCTGTGGCAGGCGGGCGTCGCGGTGAAGCCCGTGGCCGACTGCGCCGCCGCCCACCGCACCAGCACCCCGGCCCTGCGCGCCCTGGACGAGCGGCTGTTCGGCGGCACCCCCGACGAGGTGCCCGAGCGGTACGAGCGCAGCTCGCCCCTGCGGTACGCGGCCGCCGTGCGGGCCCCGCTCCTCGTCGTCGCCGCGACCCGGGACGCCAAATGCCCGCCCGGCCAGGTGCGCGACTACCTCGCCGCCCTGCGCCACGCGCGCGTACCGCACGAGTCGATGTGGCTGGAGACCGGCCACGACGGCTACCGGGGTGACGACCACGTGGCGGTCCTGCGCCGCGCCGTGGTCTTCCTCGACCGCGAGCTGCGCGGCCCCGGCCGCGCGGCCGCCCCCAAGACTTCCCGCTCGGACCGGAGCGGGGATTCCGGACGGGTCCGCACCAAGGCCCCCGCCGGAAAAAGCACCACCCGACACGATGAGAGGAGTTCCCATGCAGAAGGACATCATCCAGAACGACCCGCTCGCGGGTGACGAGGAGAACCGCAAGCCGAGCGTCGGCGTGACCATCAAGGTTCCGTTCCGTAACGCCGAGGACGGCGAAGAGGACTGATCCCTGCCGGCCGGCCCGGCGGTTTCGAC
>NZ_JBHWUR010000144.1:0-16843 GCF_042737755.1 Streptomyces sp. NPDC059994 | reverse complement strand
GGCTACTGCCGTGCCCCTCGGGCGTACCCGCGCTTCCTTCGGCGGCTGGGGCGAGTGATTCGATCCGGCCGCCCGAAGGGCTGATTTGCGCGGCTCCGCGTGCGCGGCCACCCGCCAGCCACGATGCTGGATCCCGTGATGGACGAGACGGAATTCTGGGAGCTGATCGACAGCACCCGCGAGGACGCCGAGGGCGACCCCGAGGACCATGCGGAGCTGCTGGTGGAGCGCTTGCTGCAGCTCGACCCGGAAGCCGTCCTGGACTTCGCCAGGCACTTCGAGGCCCGCTACAACCGCGCCTACGCCTGGGATCTGTGGGGCGCGGCGGCCGTGCTGCTCGGCGGCGCCAGCGACGACGCGTTCGACTACTTCCGCTGCTGGCTCATCGGCCAGGGCCGTGAGGTGTTCGAGGGCGCCCTGCACGACCCGGACCACCTCGCCGAGCTCCTGGAGGAGTTCGACGAGGAGATCGACGGCGACGGCGAGGACCTCGGCTACGCGGCGGACGAGGCGTACGAGCAGCTCACCGGGGCCGTAGCGCCCGATCTGGGGATCTCGCCCCAGCCCTCCGAACCGCTGGGCACACCGATCGACTTCGAGGACGACCGCGCCCTGGCGGAGCGGTTCCCCCGTCTGTGGGAACGATTCGGCACTTCGGTCTAAGGAAGCCGGTGGCCGTTCGCCGAGGCCAGGGCGAGCAGGGCCACGTCGTCCTTGGCCCGGCCCGCGTAGCGGACCAGGTCGTCGCGTACCGCCTCGGTCAGCGCGGCGAGGCCGTCGCCCGGGGCCAGCGCCGCCAGCCGCTCCCCCAGCGGATAGAAGGCCCCGGCCGCGTCGCGCGCCTCGGTCACCCCGTCCGTGTACGCGAGGATCCTGTCCCCCTCGGCGAGCTCCACCCGTAGCTCGCGGGGCGGCGCGAGGCCCGCGAGGCCGAGGCCGAGTGGCGCCGCGGGCTCGGCGGCCAGTTCGGCGGCGGTGCGGCCGCGCAGCAGGAACGGCCGGGGGTGGCCGCAGCTCACCACCCGTACGACGGGCTCGTGGAGCGGGAACTCCAGGAGCAGCGCGGTCGCGAACAGCTCGCCGGGCCCGTCCGGTTCCGCGTCGACCACCAGGCGGCGGTCGAGGCGGGCGGCCACGCCCGGCAGCGTGGGCTCGTCGAGGACCGCCTCGCGGAAGGCGCCGAGCAGCGCGGCCACCGTGCCGACCGCCGCCAGGCCGTGGCCCTGGACGTCCGCGATCACCGCCCGTACGCCGTGCGGGCCCGCGCGCACGTCGTAGAAGTCCCCGCCGACCAGGGTGCCGCGCTGCGCGGCCTGGTAGAGCCCGGCGCAGCGCACCTGCCCCACCTCGTCCGGCAGCGGCGGCAGCACCGCGAGCTGGGCGGCCTCGGCGACGGTACGGACGGTCACCAGCTGGTGCTCGCGGCGCTGGCGCACCCGGGCCACCACGATGCTGAAGACCACGACGACCGCGAGGGTGAGGATGTCGCCGGGGTGCGGGTACCAGTCGCGGGTGTGCGGCAGCAGGACGCCGGCGAAGGTGACGGTGGCCAGGACGACGGTGCCGAGCGGGCCGTAGGCGAAGGCGGCGAGCGGCGGCACGGCGGCCAGGAAGTAGCCGAGCTCGACCCCGTTGGGGGTGGCGAGCTGGGCGGCCGTGATCCCGGCGAGGACCACCACCGGGAGCGCCCGCTGCCACAGCGGCCGGGGGGCGACCGGCAGCAGCCCGGACGCGCCCTCGTCCACCATGGCGAAACTCCTCGGCCGCCGGGTTTCCGCTGCTATCTCCTGTTCTACGTCACTCGGTGAGCGAGCGCCCTTCAGCACGTCGTCCACGTACTCCCCGTCCAGCAGGAACTCTCCGGGCAGGGCCCCCTCGACGGCGAAGCCCTCCGACTCGTACAGCTCGCGGGCGAGCGTGTTGTGGCCCAGTACGCGCGGGGTCAGCCGGCGGGCGCCCCGGCGCCGGGACTCCTCCGCGACTCCTCCGCGGCGGCGCGCGGCAGGGCCCGGGCGACGCCCAGGCCCCGGGCGCGGTCGGCGACGGCTGGGGCCTGGATCCGGCGTACGTGGCCGTTGCAGTCGAGCCGGTGGCCCGGACCAGGCGCGGATATCCGGCCACCCGGCCGTCGAGCTCGGCCACGAGGTAGTACGCGGGCGGTTGGCGGGGTCGAAGAACGGCCCGAACGGTGGCGCGGGGCGGGTCTGGACGGAGTGCGGCGGCGGCCAGACGTCGCGGTCGAGCTCGGCGAGGGCGGCTTCGTCATGGTGTCGGGCGGGGCGTGTGCGCGGCTCGCGCACGGGCCACTGTGCCATCGGGGCGCCGGTGCGGAAGCATGGTTTCCGCCCCGGAGCGGGGCACCCTCCACCATCGGGAGAAGGCGGCATGCGGATCGCGATCACGGGCTCGACGGGGCTCATCGGCACGGCGCTCGCGCAGTCACTGCGGGCGGACGGGCACGAACTCGTCCGTCTGGTGCGGCGCCCGGCGCGGGCCGGCGACGAGGTCGAGTGGGACCCGAAGGGGCGGTCCGCAGACACGACCGCGGCCGGGCTCGCCGGGTGCGAGGCCGTGGTCCATCTGGCCGGGGCCGGGGTCGGGGACCACCGGTGGACGGCCGCGTACAAGAAGGAGATCCGCGACAGCCGGGTGCTCGGCACGGCCGCCCTCGCCGAGGCCCTGGCCTCGCTCGACGTGCCGCCGAAGGTGCTGGTGTGCGGCACGGCGATCGGCTACTACGGCGATACGGGCACGCGCGCGGTGGACGAGGAGGCGCCGCCCGGCGAGGGCTTCCTGGCGGGGGTCTGCGTGGAGTGGGAGGAGGCGGCGGCCCCGGCGCAGGAGGCGGGCATCCGTACGGTGTTCGCCCGCACCGGCCTGGTGGTGGCCCGCGAGGGCGGCGCCTGGGGCAAGCTGTTCCCGATCTTCCGGGCGGGGCTCGGCGGGCGGCTGGGCAGCGGCCGCCAGTACTGGTCGTTCATCTCCCGGCACGACCACATCGCGGCACTGCGGCACCTGCTCGACACCCCCGAACTGTCCGGTCCGGTGAACCTGACGGCGCCGGACCCGGTCACCAACCGCGAGGTGACGGCGGCGATGGCCCGCGCCCTGCACCGCCCGGCGCTCTTCCCGGTCCCGGCCCCGGCGATCCGTCTGGTCCTGGGCGAGTTCGCGGAGGACGTCCTGGGCAGCCAGCGGGTCCTCCCGCGCCGCCTCCTGGACTCGGGCTTCCGGTTCGCGTTCCCGGGGATCGACGGGGCGATCCGGGCGGCGCTGTAGGCGGCGCTGTAACGGTAGGGGCCGGGCGGCAGCGGCGTCCCGTACCTGTTGCCCGTCCGGAACAGCACCGGCGCACGGCGTGCGGGCGCGTGCCTCCGTGCCCGGCCGCGTGCGCGAGTCGCGGATTCGACCGCGCTTTCTACTCTCTCTCCGAACTCCTGCATTTCGTGGGCCGGTTGGGGGCATGAGGCCTCCACCAATCCGCGCCGACCTCAGGGAGGGTGCACGTGCTCAGCACCGCACACCATGCGGACGTCGTCATCGTGGGGGCCGGGCTCGCCGGCCTGTCAGCGGCTCATCAGCTGACCGGCGCGGGGGTCACGGTCATGGTCCTGGAGGCCGCCGGGGAGGTGGGCGGGCGCATGTCCACCGAGCACCTCGACGGCTTCCGCCTCGACCGGATCGGCCAGCTGCTCTCCACCTCGTACCCGGAGCTGATGCGCACGCCCGGCCTGGACGGCCTGACCCTGAGCGCGTTCGCGCCCGGGGTGCTCGTCCACAGCGCGGGCCGCCATTACCGGGCGGGCGTGCCACGGAGCGCGCGGGGCGCACTCGCCGCAGCGCGCGCCCTGGCGAGCGCCCCCAGGGGAGGCCCCCGGGGCGTGCCCAGAAGCTCCGCGCGGGGCGGCTCCCGCGGCGCCCCGACCCCGCTCGGCGGCGCGCTCGACCAGGCCCGGCTCGGCGCGTCGCTCGCCCGGCTCGCCACGACCCCCGTCGAGCGGCTGCTCTCCCGGCCCGAACTGCCCATCGGGGCCGCCCTGCAGACCCGCGGCCTGCCCGCCCGCACCCTGGACGGGTTCGTACGCCCCCTGCTCTCCGCGCTGCTCTGCGACCCGGACCTCACCACCTCCAGCCGGTGCGCCGACCTCGCCCTGCGCGGCTTCGCGCGCGGCCGGCTGTGCGTGCCGTCGGGGGGCGCCTCGGTGCTGCCGGAGCTGCTCGCGGCCGCGCTGCCGCCCGGCACGGTCCGTACCGGCGTCAAGGTCACCTCGGTCGCCACGACCTCCGTGACCACCGCCGGCCACGGCGTCCTCGGCTGCCGCTCGCTGCTGCTCGCCACGGACGCGCGCGCCGCCGCCGAGCTGCTGCCCGGCCTTCGGGTGCCGCCGTTCCACCCGGTGACCGTGGTCCACCACACCGCCCCCGCGCCCCCACTGGCCGAACCGGCGCTGCTGCTCGACGCGGACGGGAGCGGCCCGGTGGCGCACACGGTGGTGATGAGCGAGGTCGACCCGGCGCGCGCGCCGCACGGCCGGGCGCTCATCAGCTCCACCGTGCTCGGCCCCCCGCCGCCGGACCTGGAGGCCTCGGTCCTGGCCCATCTCGGCCGGCTGTACGGGACGTCGACGGCCGGCTGGGACCTGCTAGCCGTCCGGCGCACCCCGGAGGCGGTCCCGGCGATGCCCGCACCCCACGACGTACGCCGCCCGGTGCGCCTCCTGGCCGGCCTGTACGTCTGCGGGGACCACCGCGACACCAGCACTGTCCAGGGCGCCCTGTACTCGGGCCGCAGGGCCGCGCACGCGATCCTGGCGGACCTGGGCCTGCGCGCGGCCGACACCGCACCCGGGGTACTCCCGGCGGCCGCGTAGGGCTCCGCCCCGGTCACCCACCTGCGGGCCGTCTGTGGCCGGTCGCGCAGTTCCCCGTGCCCCCCGTGGGCGCCCCGAAGGGGCGCATTCAGGGGCGCGGGGAACTGCGCGAGCAACCAGCCACGGTGGGCGGCCGCGAGGCGACAGCAACCCACACCCGCCCTGTGGGCGCCCCACCAACTACCCCAGCGCCGCGACCCGGTCGCGATACGTCCGTACCGCCGCCGCGTCCCGGTACGGCTCAAGCCGCCGCTCGAAGTCCCGCACATACTCGGTCGCCCGGACCGACCTCATCTCGCTCGCCTGCTGCGCCGCCTCCGCGGCCAGCGCGCAGGCCTGGTCGAGCTCGCCGAGGCCGAGCCTGGCGCAGGCCAGGACCACCCGGCAGAAGAGCCGTGAGCGGGCGTACGCCGGGGCGCGCAGCTGGAGGGAGCGCTCGGCGTGCTGCGCGGCCGCCCGGTACTGCTGGAGGTCGCGGTGGCAGTGGCCGAACTCGTCCGCGAGCTGCGCGTCGTCGAAGAACCGCGCCCAGTGCGGCACGTCGTCGCCCGGCCTGGCCGCCTCCATCGCCCGTTCCGCCCGCACCAGCGAGGCCGTGCACGCCCGGATCTCGCCGAGCACCCCGTGCCCGCGCGCCTCCACGGAGTGCAGGAGCGCCTGCACCACCGGCGGCGCCGAGGAGCCGACGCCCTGCTGGGCGACCCGCGCCAGCTGCACCGCCTCCCGGCCGTGGCCGAGGTAGACGGCCTGGCGGCTCATCGTGACCAGCACATACGACCCGTATGCCCGGTCGCCCGCCGCCTGCGCGAGCCGCAGCGCCTGGACGAAGTACCGCTGCGCCAGGCCGTGCGCCGCGATGTCGTACGACGTCCAGCCCGCGAGGCGGGTGAGGTCGGCGGCCGCCGCGAAGAGCCTGCGGCCGATGTTCTCGCCGTAGCTGCCGCGCAGCATCGGCTCGGCCTCGTGCTCCAGATAGCGCACCAGGGCCTGGCGCGCGTGGCCGCCGCCGTAGGCGTGGTCCAGGGTGCGGAAGAGCTCCCCGACCGAGCGCAGGGCCGCGATGTCCCCGCTGGTCACCCGCTGCCCCGGGCCCCGGTCCGAGGTGCGCTGCCGGGGCACGCCCGGGCGGCCCTGGCTCGGGACGCGCGGCCCGGCGGCGGCCGTCTCGCCCGCGAAGCGCGGGGACGGGTCGCCGTGGCCGACGCGTTCGTCGGCCCGCCCGATCAGCCAGTCCCTGCTGGGCACCACGAGCCCGGCCGGGGTGAACGCGATCTTGCGGAGTTCGATGTGGCTGCCTGAGTCCTTTCGCCACAGACCGCTGACGATGTCGACGGCCTCCTCCGGGGTCGCCGCGAACTCCAGACCGGCGTACACCGGCGCGCACGCGTCGAGCCCCAGGTCCTGTGCCGAGAGTCTGCGCCCCAGGCGCCGGGTGAACACCTCGGCGATCAGCGCGGGCGTGGTGCCGCGCGGCTGCTGCCCGCGCAGCCACCTGGTCACCGACGTCTTGTCGTACCGCAGATCCAGTCCGTGCTCCAGGCCGAGCTGGTCCACACGGCGCGCGAGGCCCGCGTTGGAGAACCCGGCCTCCGCGATGAGCGCGGCGAGCTGGCGGTTGGGCGTGCGCTGCGCGGGTCGTTCCGTCATCAGCTGTGCGATCTCCTGCCTTCCGGGCCAAGCGGGCAGCCCTCATGGAACGGGGGGAATTTAGCGGTCAATACCGCCCTGACCGCCGCCTGCGCCCCGCATTCATCCGATCGTGTGAGGAGGTGCCGTTTCTGCCCGCCGCACGCTGCCGTCGAACGCGGTCGTACAGTGGCTGAGGCGCATGTATGCACTGGGTGAGGAGCCGGGCGTGAACGAGCTGCGATTTGACCGACTGGGTTTCGGCGACGACGCGGTCGAGTACCAGGAGGCCTGGGACGAGCAGCGGCGGGTGCACGCGGCCCGGTTCGCCGACGAGATCCCGGACACCTGCCTACTCCTGGAGCACCCGCCGGTCTACACCGCGGGTCGGCGCACGGACCCCAGCGAGCGCCCCCTGGACGGCACTCCGGTCGTGGACGTGGACCGGGGCGGCAAGATCACCTGGCACGGCCCGGGCCAGCTGGTCGGCTACCCGATCCAGAAACTGCCGCGCCCGGTGGACGTGGTCGCGCATGTGCGCCGCCTGGAGGAGGCCCTGATCCGCACGGCCGCCGACTTCGGTCTGGAGACCACCCGGGTCGAGGGCCGCAGCGGGGTGTGGGTGCTCGGCGACCCGGTGGAGCAGCGCCCCAAGCCCGCCGGGCTCTCCCTCGACTTCGACCCCCGGCTCACCGACGACGAGTTCGACCCGCGTCTGAACGGCCCGGAGTACGCGCCGTCCAACGCGGGCCAGCGCCGCGAGGACCGCAAGCTCGCCGCGATCGGCATCCGGGTCGCCAAGGGCGTGACCATGCACGGCTTCGCGCTGAACGTGAACCCGGACAACACCTGGTTCGACAGGATCGTGCCGTGCGGCATCCGCGACGCGGGCGTGACCTCGCTCTCGTACGAACTGGGCCGCGAGATCACGATCGCCGACGTCCTGCCGGTCGTCGAGAAGCACCTCAAGGACATCCTGGAACACGCGGAACTGGCGCCCAGGGAGATCGAGCGCGCTACCGCCCAGTAACGGCCGGGCGCACCCCGAACGGGAATGCGCCCCCTTGGCCATGGGTTGGCCAGACGTAATGCCGCGCAAATAACGGGCGTACCCTGGTGTCCGCCGAAGAATCGAAGTCATAGGGAGCACATCGTGTCCGCAGTCGCACCCGACGGACGCAAGATGCTGCGCCTGGAGGTCCGGAACAGCCAGACCCCCATCGAGCGCAAGCCCGAGTGGATCAAGACCCGGGCGAAGATGGGCCCCGAGTACACCAAGATGCAGAGCCTGGTGAAGAGCGAGGGGCTGCACACGGTCTGCCAGGAGGCGGGCTGTCCCAACATCTTCGAGTGCTGGGAGGACCGCGAGGCGACCTTCCTCATCGGCGGCGACCAGTGCACCCGGCGCTGCGACTTCTGCCAGATCGACACGGGCAAGCCCGAGGCGCTCGACCGCGACGAGCCCCGCCGCGTGGGCGAGTCCGTGGTCACCATGGACCTGAACTACGCCACGATCACCGGTGTCGCCCGCGATGACCTGGCGGACGGCGGCGCCTGGCTGTACGCGGAGACCGTGCGCCAGATCCACGCACAGACGGCGGACCGCGCCGACGGCCGCACCAAGGTCGAGCTGCTCGCCCCCGACTTCAACGCGGTGCCGGAGCAGCTGGCCGAGGTCTTCTCGTCCCGCCCCGAGGTCTTCGCGCACAACGTCGAGACCGTGCCCCGGATCTTCAAGCGGATCCGCCCCGGCTTCCGCTACGAGCGCTCCCTCGACGTCATCACCCAGGCCCGCGACTTCGGCCTGGTGACCAAGTCGAACCTGATCCTCGGCATGGGCGAGACCCGCGAAGAGGTCAGCGAGGCGCTCCAGCACCTGCACGACGCGGGCTGCGAGCTGATCACCATCACGCAGTACCTGCGGCCGTCGCTGCGCCACCACCCCGTGGAGCGCTGGGTGAAGCCGCAGGAGTTCGTGGAGCTCAAGGAGGAGGCCGACGAGATCGGCTTCTCCGGTGTGATGTCGGGCCCGCTGGTCCGCTCCTCGTACCGCGCGGGCCGGCTCTTCCAGCAGGCGATGGAGCGCCGGGGCGCGACGGCTTCGACGGTGTCGACGGCTACGACGGCTTCGACGGAGGAGACCGCGGTCGGCGTGTGACCGTCCGCGACCGACTCGCGCGCGCACACCACGTGTGAATTCGCGCACAAGATGCTACCGGCCGGTAATGGCCGATTCGACGCGGCTCGTACATCCCTCGCAGGTAGGGGGTGTGTACGGGCCGCGTCAGCGTTCTACCGGGGCGCGTCAAGGTTTCATTGGCGTTTGACCGTTCGGACACGCCCTGGTAACACCAGTCAGTGACGCTGGCTTCACGCACCGCGCACGCCCCCGGGCGTGAGCCCGCGCGCACGCCCCGTTCCGTCCGTACCGGTTCCCGTCCTGGGGAGGACCTCACGATGCAGTCCGCGACGACCGTACGCGCCACCGCGCTCCCGTCCGTCACCGACGCACTGCGCGCCATGGAGACCTTCCTGATGGCCGCCGGCCAGCGCACGGCCCGCCGGAACGCCTGGACCGCGGTCCTGGAGGACCGCCGCCGGGCCAAGGACCGGACCGAGGCGCAGCACGTACTGGAGGCCGTGGCTAGCCGTCGCTCCTAGGCCACGTAAACTTCAGGGCATGGCGACGAAGGAAAACGCAGACGCTACTGCGAACCCCGGGCGACTGAAGCAGATCGCCCTGACCTACAAGATGACCCGCAAGGCCGACCCGATTGTCGGTCTCGTCGTCGCGGCAGTGGGAATCGTCACCTTCGGTGTCTTCCTCGCGCTCGGGTTCTTGATCGGTCACCCCATCTACCTGGGCATTCTCGGCGTCCTGCTGGCCTTCCTCGCTATGGCGATCGTCTTCGGACGCCGTGCCGAGCGCGCTGCCTTCGGGCAGATGGAAGGACAGCCGGGGGCCGCGGCCGCAGTGCTCCAGAACGTCGGCCGCGGCTGGACGACGACCCCGGCGGTGGCGATGAACCGCAGCCAGGACGTCGTGCACCGGGCGGTCGGCAAGGCCGGCATCGTGCTGGTGGCCGAGGGCAACCCGAACCGGGTGAAGTCGCTGCTGGCGGCCGAGAAGAAGAAGATGGCGCGGATCGTGGTGGACGTACCGGTCCACGACGTGATGGTCGGCGACGGAGAGGGCCAGGTGCCCTTGAAGAAGCTCCGCACCACGCTGCTGAAGCTCCCGCGCGTCCTGGCGGGGCCGCAGGTCACCGCGGCCAACGACCGGCTGCGCGCGATGGGCGACCTGATGAGCAACATGCCGCTTCCCAAGGGGCCGATGCCCAAGGGGATGCGGATGCCGCGCGGCGGGAAGGCGCGCTAAGCACTCACGTGCATGTACGGGAAGGGGGCCCGGCGGAACCGAAAGGTTCTGCCGGGCCCCCTTGCTCTGTTTCCCGTGCGTCTTCGGCTGCGGGTCGTGCGTGGCCGGTCGCGCCCACGCGGCGGAGCCGCACGATGTGACAGCCCCGCGCCCCTTAAGGGCGCGTTCGGCTGCGGGTCGTGCGTGGCCGGTCGCGCCCACGCGGCGGAGCCGCACGATGTGACAGCCCCGCGCCCCTCAGGGGGTACGGGTCCCCGCCCGATGGGGGGTACGGCTGCTAGATCCGGACCTGGATCGCGCGCGCCAGGCGGTCGTGGAGGCCGCGGCCGTCGCGGTCCCAGACCAGGGCCGGGACGGCGAGGCACAGCAGCACGCTGCGCAGCAGGGACCGGAGGAAGCCGAGGCGGCCGCCGCCCTCGGCGATCAGACGCAGGCCCAGAAGGCGCTTGCCGGGCGTGAACCCGACCGTGCCGACGGTCAGGATGCTCATCACCAGGAAGACGACGAGCGCCCAGTTGTTGGTGAGGTGGAGGGTGCGGTGCGCGAGGAGCCCGTATGCGATCAGGGCGCTCACCGACCAGTCGATGAAGATGGCGCCGAAGCGCCGGCCCAGGGGGGCGATGGCGCCCGGCCCCTCCTCCGGCAGACCGAGCTGCTCGCCCCGGTAACCGAAGTCGACGCCCATCTCCTCGGCCGCCGCGCGGGGCCCGGAGAGCCACGATCCGATTGCTTGCCTGTTGTCCACGCTTCCACGGTACCGGCCGGTGTTCGGGGCCCCGCCCCCGGGATGGCCGGGAGAGCCGCATTTATCCCATTTACACGGGTCTTGATGTGCCGCCTACCCCGACCCCGGTTAACTTGGGCGAAACAAACGGGTCACGCTTGAGAAATCCCGCCTGCCTATGGTCAGGTCCAGCGTGTGCCACCGCACTGGCCGCACCACGAGCTACAACCCCGTCTCCCCCGGACGGGAGTAGGAGGAGTTGGATGTTCCAGAACGCCGACGACGCCAAGAAGTACATCGCGGACAACGACGTCAAGATGGTCGACGTCCGGTTCTGCGACCTTCCCGGCGTGATGCAGCACTTCACGATCCCGGCGACGGCGTTCGACCCGTCCGAGGAGCTCGCCTTCGACGGCTCGTCGATCCGTGGCTTCCAGGCCATTCACGAGTCCGACATGGCGCTGCGCGCCGACCTGTCGACCGCGCGCCTGGACCCCTTCCGCCGCGACAAGACGCTGAACATCAACTTCTTCATCCACGACCCGATCACGGGTGAGCAGTACAGCCGCGACCCGCGCAACATCGCCAAGAAGGCCGAGGCCTACCTCGCGTCGACCGGCATCGCGGACACCGCGTACTTCGGCCCCGAGGCCGAGTTCTACGTCTTCGACAGCGTGCGCTTCAGCACCGCCGCGAACGAGGGCTTCTACCACATCGACTCCGAGGCGGGCGCCTGGAACACCGGTGCGGTCGAGGACAACCGCGGCTACAAGGTCCGCTACAAGGGCGGCTACTTCCCGGCCCCGCCGGTCGACCACTTCGCCGACCTGCGTGCCGAGATCTCCCTGGAGCTGGAGAAGTCCGGCCTCCAGGTCGAGCGCCAGCACCACGAGGTGGGCACGGCCGGCCAGGCGGAGATCAACTACAAGTTCAACACGCTGCTGGCCGCGGCCGACGACCTGATGCTCTTCAAGTACATCGTGAAGAACGTCGCGTGGCGCAACGGCAAGACCGCGACCTTCATGCCGAAGCCGATCTTCGGCGACAACGGCTCGGGCATGCACGTGCACCAGTCGCTGTGGACCGCCGGCGAGCCGCTCTTCTACGACGAGCAGGGCTACGCGGGCCTGTCGGACACCGCCCGCTACTACATCGGCGGCATCCTCAAGCACGCCCCGTCGCTGCTCGCCTTCACCAACCCGACGGTGAACTCCTACCACCGCCTGGTCCCCGGCTTCGAGGCCCCGGTCAACCTGGTGTACTCGCAGCGCAACCGCTCCGCCGCGATGCGCATCCCGATCACGGGCTCGAACCCGAAGGCGAAGCGCGTCGAGTTCCGCGCCCCGGACCCGTCCTCGAACCCGTACCTGGCGTTCTCGGCCCTCCTCCTCGCGGGCCTCGACGGCATCAAGAACAAGATCGAGCCGGCCGAGCCGATCGACAAGGACCTGTACGAGCTCGCCCCCGAGGAGCACGCGGGCGTCCCCCAGGTCCCGACCTCCCTCCCGGCGGTGCTGGAGGCCCTGGAGGCCGACAACGAGTACCTCCAGGCGGGCGGCGTCTTCACGTCCGACCTGATCGAGACGTGGATCGACTACAAGCGCACGGCGGAGATCGCCCCGATCCAGCTGCGCCCGCACCCGCACGAGTTCGAGCTGTACTTCGACATCTAAGCCCGACCGGATGTCAGACGCCTGAACACGGCTGAGCACGCACTGAGGCCCTGCCACTCCCTTCCGGGGGAGCGGCAGGGCCTCAGTGCGTGTCGGTACCGGGTGCGGCGTGGGCGTGAACTCGACCTTCCCCGGCTCTTCTTGGCAAGCCCGCCAACGGCGCCCCCGCCACCTGCTGAAGCAGGCCGGGTGAAGTGCCGCGCCCCGGCTCCCGGGGCGCGGCACCCGCGCGTCAGCGGCCGGAGCGGAGCAGCGCCCGGACCATCCTGCACGTCGTGTCGGACGGCGGGTGCACTCCGATCAGCTCCGCCGTGCTCCGTATCTTGCGGTCGGGCGCGTGCTCCGGCTGGTACACACCCGTGTCGAGCAGCGCGATGGCCAGGCGCATCGCCTTGAGGCGCCTGTTGTGCGTCTCGTACCACACACGCGGGCGCCCGGCGGGCAGCGGCACCCTTTTCAGGGACGTCAGGGACAGCTGTTGCGGGGCACGCGAAGTCAGTACGGCAGCGGCCATGGGCATCCTCCTGGGCAGTCGGGAACCCTCACGAACTGCCTCAATTTTACTGCCCACCACTGACAATCGCCGCTGCCAACCGCAGCTGACCGAAGGGTCTTTGAGCAGGTCACAGCCGTATCGGCGGTACCTTGTCCCCCATGGAGATCTGGATCAACCCCGCCTGTTCCAAGTGCCGCAGCGCCGTCGAACTGCTCGATGCCGAGGGTGCCTCGTATACCGTCCGCCGCTACCTCGAAGACGTGCCGTCCGAGGACGAGATCCGGGCCGTGCTCGACCGGCTCGGCCTCGAACCGTGGGACATCACGCGCACCCAGGAGGCCGACGCGAAGGAGCTCGGGCTCAAGGAGTGGCCGCGCGAGTCCGCCTCGCGCGACCGCTGGATCGCGGCGCTCGCCGCGCACCCCAAGCTGATCCAGCGGCCGATCATCACGGCGCAGGACGGTACGGCCGTGGTGGGCCGCACCGAGGAGGCGGTACGGGACGCGCTCTCCCGGTGAGGCCCGGGGGCCCCGCCCCCTTACCGGACCCGCTCGTCCGTCCCCGCCACCTTCCGCGCGGTGACGTTCAGGCGGTTCCACGTGTTGATCGTGAAGATCAGCGCGAGCAGCCCGCCGAGCTCCTGCTCGCTGAACTCCTCGGCGGCCTCCTCGAACACCTCGTCGCTCACCTCGCCGTCCGCGATCAGCGTCACCGCCTCGGTGAGGGCGAGCGCCGCGCGCTCCTGCGAGGTGAAGAAGTGCGCCGCCTCGCGCCACACGCCCACCATGTGCAGGCGCTCCGGGTTCTCGCCCGCCTTGTGCGCGTCGCTGACGTGCATGTGGAGGCAGTACGCGCAGTTGTTGATCTGCGAGGCCCGTATCTGCACCAGCTCCACCAGGGCGGGGTCGAGGTGCTCGGTGGCCGCGATGTTCAGGGCGATGATCGCCTTGAACGCCTTCGGGTTGGCCTTGGCGAAGTCGATCCGTACGGGGTTCTGGGCGGCGGCCAGCGCGATGGTCTCGTTGATGTCGGTCGTCTTCGGGGCGATCTGCGTCGTCGTCATGATCATTAATCTACGGGGTCGGGCGACCGGCCCACAGGTGCATTTCCGGGGCAGAAAGGTGGGTCAATTTCCGGACCGCGAGCCCCTGGCCCCGCACCCGTCCGAGCCCGTTCCGCCCCGTTCCGTTGTCATACTTTCGGACGAAAAAATTGGTACTCAATGGGGAGGATCCCCCCGGAAAACCCCGCCTACCTTGGAGGTCCCCTCACACACCCCGCTGGAGCCCCCATGCAGCAGAACTGGTTGTTCGGCGGCGTGTACGGGACGGTGCTGAGCAGCGCGCTGCTCGCGGCGCTGCACAGCGAGGGCACGCCGTACACCCCGTACTACAACGCCGCCTGGATCCTGGTGACCGCCGGCACCGCCGCGCTCGCCCATGCCTACGCGCACCACATGTCGTCCCACCGGCAGAACGGCGGCACCCAGCGCTGGCGGCGGCTCGCCGTCACCCTCGCCGACGAGTGGCCGGTGGTCGTCGCCTGTGTGC
Source organism: Streptomyces sp. NPDC059994 (assembly GCF_042737755.1). Classification (NCBI taxonomy): domain Bacteria; kingdom Bacillati; phylum Actinomycetota; class Actinomycetes; order Kitasatosporales; family Streptomycetaceae; genus Streptomyces; species Streptomyces sp. NPDC059994. Next base: position 2,524 of record NZ_JBHWUR010000144.1, on the reverse strand, counting down.
CCACCGTGCTGCTGCTCGTCACCTCCGGGCTCGCGGGCTGGGCGGAGAGCGACGTCACCAGCGCCGGGCTGGCGCTCAACACGGGGCTGCTGTTCGGCTGGGGCACGTTCGCCGCGCTGCGGGAGGGCTACCGGCGCCGGTCCGCCGCGTTCATCGGGGGCGCGGACGCGGCGATCGGGCTGCTCATAGCGGGGGCCAACGCCGTCATCAAATGACCCGGCCGGCCACCGGCTACCGGTCCCCCTTCCCCAGCTGCCGCTCCGCCTCCGCCAGCACCTCCGTCACCCGCGCCCCGAACCCCGCGTCGCACGGATGCGGCACCCCGCCGCGTACCGCGTGCAGCAGCGCGTCCAGGGCAGCCGCGAACGCCCCGTCCACGCCGTCCGGCTGCGGCATCGCCAGCACGCCCGGCTCGCCCAGGAACTCCACGCCCACGCCCGCCACCGCCTCGGGCGCGGTGAAGCCGAGCGTCACCGTGGCGGAGGCGCCCGAGGCGTGGCGCAGGATCAGATGGACCGTGTCGCCGGGGCCGGGCGCGGCCGTCACCGCCGTCACCTCGCCGAGCACCGGCACCAGGACCGACAGGGCGTGCGGGCCGACGTCCCAGAGCGCGCCCTTCTCGCGGCGCCAGGGCGAGGCGGCGTACGGGCTGGGGGCGGCGCCGGGGGTGAACAGCGCGCCGAGCCAGTGCGCGCGGCCGGTGAACCAGCCGTCGAGCGCGGCCCGGCTCTCGATCCATCCGGCCGTACCCGGGTCGAACCGCAGGGTGAGGAAGACCACGGAGGCGACTCCTGCCCGCTCCGCCGCGTCCGCGACCTCGCGCGCGTGGCCGGTGTCCGTGGCGACCGGCTTGTCGAGCAGCAGATGGCACCCGGCCGCCGCCGCCCGTACCGCGAGCGGCGCCTGGACGTCCGGGGGCAGCGCGAAGGCGACCGCGTCGCAGGCCGCGAAGAGCTCGTCCACGTCCCCGTACACGGGGACGGAGTGCTCGGCGGCGAGCGCGGCCGCCGCCTCGGGGCGGCGCCCCCACACGCCGGCGAACTCGACGTCCGGGTGTGCGGCGAGCGCGGGCGCGTGGGCGGCGACGGCCCACGGGCCGGTGCCGAGGAGTCCGATCCGAAGGGGTGCGGGGCGGGCTGTGGTGCCGGATGCGTTGGCCATACGGACAAGTGTGCTCAGTACGGCGAACAAAAGCGGCGTGATGAACGAAACCTGAGTAACACCGGGTTCACAAACGGGCAACGGACGGGAAATCCCGGGATGTGAGGCTGCCCGCAACAGCCGCGGCGCCCCGCACGGCGCCCCACCGGCTTCCGCACCACCAGCAGCTCCCGCAAAGGATGGCTTCCGTGACGTTCAAGGCTGAGTACATCTGGATCGACGGCACCGAGCCGACGGCCAAGCTCCGCTCGAAGACCAAGATCATCGCGGGTGTGCCCGACGGCGCCGAGCTGCCGGTGTGGGGCTTCGACGGCTCCTCCACCAACCAGGCCGAGGGCCACGCCTCCGACCGGGTGCTGAAGCCGGTCTTCTCCTGTCCGGACCCGATCCGCGGCGGTGACAACGTCCTCGTCCTGTGCGAGGTCCTCGACATCGACGGCACCCCGCACGAGTCCAACACGCGCGCGCTGCTGCGCCCTCTCGCCGAGCGGTTCGCCGCGCAGGAGCCGATCTTCGGCATCGAGCAGGAGTACACGTTCTTCGACGGCGCCCGTCCGCTGGGCTTCCCGGTCGGCGGCTTCCCGGCCGCGCAGGGCGGCTACTACTGCGGTGTCGGCGCCGACGAGATCTTCGGCCGCGAGATCGTCGAGAAGCACCTCGACCACTGCCTCGCCGCGGGTCTGAGCATCTCCGGCATCAACGCCGAGGTCATGCCCGGCCAGTGGGAGTTCCAGGTCGGCCCGGTCGGCCCCCTGGAGGTCTCCGACCAGCTGTGGATCGCGCGCTGGCTGCTCTACCGCACGGCCGAGGACTTCAACGTCTCGGCGACGCTCGACCCGAAGCCGGTGAAGGGCGACTGGAACGGCGCGGGCGCGCACACCAACTTCTCCACCAAGGCGATGCGCGAGGGCTACGACGCGATCATCACCGCGTGCGAGTCGCTCGGCGAGGGCTCCAAGCCGATGGACCACGTCAAGCACTACGGCGCGGGCATCGACGACCGCCTCACCGGCCTGCACGAGACCGCCCCGTGGAACGAGTACTCGTACGGCGTCTCCGACCGCGGCGCCTCGGTCCGCATCCCGTGGCAGGTCGAGGTGGACAAGAAGGGCTACATCGAGGACCGCCGCCCGAACGCGAACGTCGACCCGTACGTCGTGACCCGGCTGATCGTCGAGACCTGCTGCACCGGCCTGGAGAAGGCCGGCCAGGTCTGAGCCGGACCCGGCTCGCAGGAACCGTCCCCGAGGGCGTCCACCGCACACGCGGTGGGCGCCCTCGGGGCGTTGTGGCAGGGCTGGGGCCTGTCCGGCGGATCCGGTCGGCCTCGGCCGGGACGCCTTTTCGTTGCCGCGTGCCGACC
>NZ_JBHWUR010000143.1:12957-17079 GCF_042737755.1 Streptomyces sp. NPDC059994 | reverse complement strand
CTGCGCCCCCGGCCCCGCTTCGGGGGGCCCCCCCCCCCCGCCGCCGTACTGCCGCGCCTCAGTTCCAGTCCTTGTCGTACGCGGCCCAGTCCTGGTCGCGCGCGGTGAAGTCGACGTAGAGGGCGACGCCGAAGTGCTCGCGGTGGCGGTCGGTGCGGCCGAGCCCCAGACGCACGCCGCGTACGGCCGCCTTGACCGTCTCGGCCGAGGCGTGGTGGCCCATGGTCTCCGTCTGGAAGAACGGCAGCCCCATCAGCAGATCGGTGTCCTTGGGCGTCACTTCGAGCGCCAGCGAGGCCTGCTGGGCGACATAGCCGCCGTACAGGCTCTCCAGCGGCATCGAGGTGTCGTACGACATGACGGCGATCTGGTCGACGCGCTTGGCCACCTGCCCGAAGTACGCCTGTGACCACCACTTGGGGTGCCCGGCGATCTTGCCGGCGGCGGAGTGCAGCTTGGGCACCGGGTCGATCTGGTGCGCGGCCACCGACAGCGTCGCGTGGTGCGCGCGCGTCACGGGCCGCACCGCGTCGAGCAGTTCGAGGAAGTGACGGTTGCCCGAGGGCATCGGCTCCAGGTCGAAGTGGACGCCGTCGAACCCGCCGCCCGCCAGGGCCCGGCGGGCCGAGTCCACCATCGCGGCACGGGTGGCCGGGCGCTCCAGACGCAGCCCCCTGGGGCCCTCGGTGGCGAGCTTGTCGCCGAGCCAGGCCTGCACGCGCACGCCGGGCAGCCTGCGGTGCACGCCGTCGACCAGCCAGCGCGCCTTGGGGTAGCGGGCCGCGGGCAGCGACCCGTCGTGCTCCAGGGGTCCGGCGTGCACGTACAGGTCGTGTATCCCCGTCTCCCGTACGCGCGCGGCGAAGACGTCCAGGTCGCGGTCGCCCTTGCGGCCGTCGACCCAGGCGTGACCGAGCCAGATGGCGTCCCGGCCGCGCGTTCTGGTGCCGTCGCCGGGGTCGCCCGCGTAGCTGCTGCGCAGCGCCACCGCGCCGACCACCATGGGCGCCATCACCAGGAGCACGGCCGCCAGCGCGGCACGCCGCACCCACGTCCGCGCCGGGCGCCGGAACCACCGGCGCAGGCCCTCGACTCCGGCCGATATAGCTGTCCGCACGTGTACCCCTGACTGTCAGTGTGCCGTGGAAGTATGACCTCCCGGTGGCGTGCTGCCTAACGAGCGGGGCGCGGATTCCCCGGTCCGGCGGCTCCCGCCCGGTCGCGGAGCGGCAGATACCGCCATACGCTCACAAATGTGACGCCGCGTGTCAGTCGCACCGGGCCCCGCATGGCCGCCCGGGCCGTCCGGGCCCTTGTGGCCGTGTTGCTGGCCACGTGCTGGACGGCACTGCCCGGCGCGGGACCCGCGCACGCCGAGGACCCGGTGACGCTCGCCTCGAACGGGCTGGTCACCGACCACGCGCACGCGCTCGCCGACCGCGCGCCGCAGGTGGCCGCCGCGCTCGACCGCCTGCGCGAAGACCGCCTCGTGCAGCTCTTCGCGGTCTACGTGGACGACTTCTCCGGCCGCACCGCCCAGGACTGGGCCGACACCACCGCGCAGAAGAACGGGCTCGGCCGCGACGACGTCCTGCTGGCCGTCGCCACCGGGTCGCGGCAGTACGCGTACTCGGTCGACCAGTACTTCCGGCTCAGCGACCAGACGCTCGGCGAGGTGGCCCGCGAGTCGGTCGAACCCGCCCTGCGGCGCGGCGACTGGGCGGGGGCCGCGATCGGCGCGGCCGAGGGGCTGGACGCCGCCCTGGCCGAGCCCGCCCGGCACGACGGCTCCATCTCGGCGAGCGACTACGTCCTGCCGGTCGTCGTCCTCGTCGCCGCGGGCGCGGTCGCCGTCTACGCGTACGCGCGCAGGAAGCGGCGGGCCGCCACCCGGACCACACCCGCGAGCGCCCAGAGCGCGGGGGCGCAGGGCTGGGAGCGGGATCCGGCCCCGCCGCAGGACCTCGCCGCCTTGGAGGCGGAGGCCGACCGGACCCTGGTCGCCACCGATGACGCCATCCGTACGAGTGACGAGGAACTGGGTTTCGCGGTCGCCCAGTTCGGGGATGAGGAGGCGGCCCGGCCGTTCGCGCAGGCCCTCGCGTACGCCAGGTCCGAACTGGCCACCGCGTTCCGGCTGCGCCAGCAGCTCGACGACGAGCCGCCGCCGGAGGGGCTCGCCCTGCCGGATGGCCCCGCCCCGCCCGACGAGCCGGAGCTGCCGCAGGAGGGCGGGGCGGCACGGCGGCGGATGCTGCGGGAGATCGTCTCGCGGTGCGCCGCGGCCGGTCGGCGGCTCGACGCCGAGTCGGAGGCCTTCGACACGCTGCGCGCCCTGGAGCGCGACGCCCCGCGGGCGCTGGAGGCCGTCGAGACGGCCTTCCGCACACTCACCGGGCGTACGGCCGCGGCGGACTCGACGCTGACCGCGCTGCGCCAGCGGTACGCGGAGTCCGCGACCGCGCCGGTCACGGGCCATACCGAGGAGGCCAAGGAACACCTGGTCTCCGCCACGGCCGGCCTCAACGCCGCCCGCCAGGCCCTCGACGCGGAGGACCGGGGCGAGGCCGCGGCGCAGGTGCGCGCCGCCGAGGGCGCCGTCGCCCAGGCGGCCACGCTGGTGGACGCGATCGACCGGCGGAGCCGGGAACTCGCGGACGCCGAGGAGCGGTTGCCCGTCGCGCTCACGGAGACCAAGGCGGTGCTGACGGAGGCTCACGAGTTGCTGGAAGGCACGTCGGAGGCGCGAGGTCCGCTGGAAGCCGCCACGGAGTCCCTCGCCGGCCTGCGCGGTCGGGTCGCCCGGGCCGAGACGGTGCTCGTGGGCGTCGGGCGGGCGCGGGCGGCCGGCCCGTACGACCCGATCGGCGCGCTGCGCCTGGTCGGGGAGGCGGAGGAGGCACTGGACGCGGCACTGGACGAGGCCCTTGCGGGCGTACGGGAGCGCGGGGGCGGCGCGGGGCGCTCCCGCACCCTCCTGGACCGGGCGGTGCTCACGGCCTCCGCGGCCGTCGCGGCGGCGGACGACTACGTCGCCACCCACCGGGACGCGGTCGCCGGCGCGGCCCGCACCCGGCTCGCGGAGGCCCGGCGCCACCTCGCACAGGCCGACGAGACGGCCGGGCCGGACGCGCCGGGCGGCCTCGTCGAGGTGCGGCGGGCGGACGCCCTGGCACAGCAGGCGCGGAGCCTCGCGGAAGCGGATGTACAGGCCTACGAGCACGGCCCGGGGACCTTCGAGGAGAACGGAAACCTGAACGGAAACCTGAACGGGACGGGCGGTGTGTCAGAAGCAGGAACGGGCGGTGTTCCGGAAGCAGGAAGCGGACCGGCGCAAGGAGAAGAGCCATGAACGACAGGCAGTCGGTACTGGGCCGGGTCGGCCGGCTGGCGAAGGCCAACGTCAACGCGCTCCTCGACCAGGCCGAGGACCCGCAGAAGATGCTGGACCAGCTGATACGGGAGTACACGAGCACCATCGCGGAGGCGGAGCAGGCCGTCGCCTCGGCCCTGGGCAACGTGCGCCTGATGGAGCAGGACCGGGTGGAGGACCTGGCCGCCGCCAAGGAGTGGGGCAACCAGGCGGTCGCGGCCAGCAGGAAGGCCGACGGGCTGCGCGCGGACGGCTCGGCGGACGACGCCGACCGGTTCGACCGCCTCGCCAAGGTGGCGCTGGGCAGACAGGTGCACTCGGAGAACGAGGCGCGGGCGGCGGAGCCGGCGATCGCCGCGCAGACGGAGGTGGTGGACAGGCTCAAGTCCGGCCTGGCCCGGATGAAGTCCCAGCTGGACGTACTGAGGGCGGAGCAGGGCGAGTTGGCGTCCCGGGCCGGCGCGGCGCGGGAGCGGAACCCGCTGCCGGACGGGCTGGAGAGCGTCGATCTGCTCGACCCGACCAGCGAGATACCCCGCTTCGAGGACAAGGTGCGGCGCGAGGAGGCCCGGGCGCGGGGCACGCGGGAGCTCGCCGCGTCGTTCCTGGACGCCCAGTTCGAGCAGCTGGACGCCCCGGGCGACACGGCGGAGGTGGAGGCGCGGCTGGCGGCACTGAAGGCGACGACGTAGGGGCGGGGGGGGCCGGGGGGGCGCCCCCCCCCCCCCCCCCCCCCCCCCCCCCCCCCC
>NZ_JBHWUR010000143.1:0-12947 GCF_042737755.1 Streptomyces sp. NPDC059994 | reverse complement strand
CGCCCTGTTCGTGCCGGGGGACGCCCGGGGCGCCCCGGGGGTGGTGGTGGCGGGGCGGGCGGCACTGACGGCGACGACGTTGGGGCGGCGTGCGGGGGGCGCACCACGGCACGCCGACAGCCGACGGCACCCCTGGGATGAGGGCCCCCGGGGTCAGAACATGCTGAGCAGCTGCTCCTCCGTCAGCTCGGCCACGGGCCGGGGCTCGCCGTCCGGAAGGGCGAGTTCGAACCAGACCGTCTTGCCGCGCGGGGTGCGGCGCGAGCCCCAGCCCGCGCTCAGCAGGCCGACGAGCTGGAGCCCCCGGCCGCCCTCGTCCGTGTCCCGGGCCCGCCGCCGTCTCGGCTGGACCAGACCCGCGTCCCACACCTCGCAGACGAGGGTGCGGTCCCGCAGCAGCCGGAGCCGTACCTCGCCCTCGCCGTACCGCAGGGCGTTGGTGACGAGTTCGCTGACCAGCAGCTCGGTGGTGTCGACGAGGTCGTCGAGGTCCCAGGCGAGCAGCTGGGTGCGGGCGAGCTCGCGGGCGCGGCCGACCGAGCGTGGCGAGCGCGGCAGCCGCCAGTCGCCGACGGCGTCCGTGGGCAGGCCCTGGATACGGGCCATGAGCAGGGCGATGTCGTCCTCGCCGTGGCGGGTGTCGAGGGTGTTGAGGACCTGGTCGCAGACGTCCTCCAGGCCCGCGACCGGGTCGCTGATGGCCTTGCGGAAGGCCCGCAGTCCCTCGTCCAGGGGGTGGTCGCGGGACTCGACGAGACCGTCGGTGTAGAGAGCGAGCAGGGCGCCCTCGGGGAGGTCGACCTCGATCTCCTCGAACGGCTCCCCGCCCACGCCGAGCGGCAGCCCGGGCGGCATGTCCAGGAACAGCGCGGGCTCGCCGGGCTCGACCAGGACCGGCGGCAGATGGCCCGCGTTGGCGATGGAGCAGCGCCGCGTCACCGGGTCGTACACGGCGTACACACAGGTCGCCAGGTAGACCTCGGTGAGGTCGGCCTCGCGGGACTTGTGGGCGGTGCGGGAGCCGGGGCCGCCGCGCCTGTCTCCGCCCGCCGCGCGGTCGGGGCCGCCGGGGTCGCCCAGGCCCCGGGCGACCTCGTCCAGGTGCGACAGCACCTCGGCGGGCTCCAGGTCGAGCATGGCCAGGGTCCGTACGGCGGTACGCAGTTCACCCATGGCGACGGCGGCCCGCAGACCGCGGCCCATCACATCGCCGACGACCAGGGCGGTGCGGTGGCCGGGGAGTTCGATGACGTCGAACCAGTCGCCGCCGACCTCGGTGGCGGCGTTGCCCGGCAGATAGCGGCAGGCGATGTCCAGCCCGGCGGCCTCGGGGTCGCCGGGCGGGAGCAGGGAGCGCTGCAGTATCAGCGCGCGCTCGTGCTCCCTCCGGTAGAGGCGGGCGTTGTCGATGCAGACGGCGGCGCGGGAGGCGAGTTCGGTGGCGAGGGCGCGGTCGCGCTCGCCGAAGGGCTCGCTGCCCTTGGCGCGGGAGAACTGGACGAGCCCGACGACGGTGTCGTGGGCGACCATCGGGACGGCGAGCGTGGTGTGCACCAGGCTGCCCTCACCGCCCGGTACGGCATGGAGGCGGCCGGTGCGCAGGGCGCCGGCGCAGGGCGAGTGGAAGGGGTAGCGATGGACGTCTCCCACGGAGACGGACGCGATCGGGGCGGTGGCGCCGGTGAGGGTGGGCGGTGCGTCCGATACGGCGCTGGCGAAGGCGACCCGGCGGAGCTCGGCGCTGCCGTCGGCACGGCTCTGGATGGCTTCGTCCCCGGCGAGCAGTGCCTGGTAGAGGTCGACGGAGGCCAGGTCGCAGAAGCCGGGGACGGCGACGTCGAGGAGTTCGCGGGCGGTGGTCTCCAGGTCGAGGGAGTTCCCTATCCGGTTGCCCGCCTCGTTGAGCAGCGCGAGGTTGCGGCGGGCGTCGGCGGCCTCGCGGGCGGCGTTGTGACGGTGGGTCACATCGATGCCGAGGCTGGCGACGCCGATGGGCCGGCCGGTGCCGCTGTGCACCCGGTAGAGGTTGATCGACCAGTGGCGGCGGGCCGGGTCGCCGGGCGCGGTGCCGACGAGCTGGAGGTCGGTGACGGCCTCGCCGGTGTCGAGGACGCGCTGGAGGGCGGCGGCCATCCGGTCGGCCTCGGCTCGGTTCAGATAGTCGTGGACGGTGCGGCCGCGGTGCTCGTCGGGCTCGCCGCCGAAGACGGTGGCGAAACGCCTGTTGGCGCGCAGGACGGTGAGGTCCGTGCCGAACAGCAGGAAGCCGAAGGGAGATTGGCCGAAAATCGCCTGCGAGGCCGCGAGATCCGTCTCTATGCCGCGCAGCGCCCGGACGTCGACGACGATACAGAGCGCGCCGCGCTCCCCGGCCGCCGTCTCACTCGGCATCACATACAGCTCGGCGAGCCCGTGCCGGCCCTCCCGCTCCGGCGTGCGGAACGGGACCAGGCCGGTCCACTCGCGCCCGTCCAGGATCTCGGTGACCCGCCGGTGACCTTGGGAGCGCAGCTCAGGCGGCATGAAGGCGTCGACCGGGTCGATTCCCACGACCTCGCGGGCGGACAAGCCGAACTGCTCCTCGGCCCGCACGCTCCACTGCTCGATCAGCCCGTCGGGCCCGATCGAGAACGAGGCGACCCTGATGTAGTCATAGATCGAGCCAGGCGGGCTGCTCTGCCACACGACGCCGCCAGCCGTCTCAGGTATCTCGCTCACGCGACCGTCCCCTCCAGCTCACCGCACCGGACCGGCCTTGACCGCAGTATTCAGTACTACGGCCCCCACCGACACGGCGTTCACGATCACATCCCGGTCTCGTTCTTTTCCGGCCGTCTTCCGACTTCGCCGTCCGAAGAGGTGGTGATCGTTCGTCCCTCCCTCCTTCTAACCCGGCAGAGCCAGCTCGAACCACACGGTCTTGCCCGTCCTGCCGCGTCTGGTCCCCCAGCGCCGTGCGGAACAAGCCACCAACTGAAGGCCCCGGCCCCCTTCGTCGTCCGGTCCGGTGTGCCGCTGTACGGGCTCTTCCGGCAGCGGGTCGGAGACCTCCACCAGCAGGGCGCCGGGGTCCCGCCGCGCCATCCGGACGCCGATGGGCCCCGACGCGTACCGCAGGGAATTGGTCACGAGCTCACTGACCAGCAGCACCGCCACATCGCTGACGGCCGGGTCCAGCGCCCAGCCGCGCAGCGTGTCCCGGACGGCGTGGCGCGCGGTGCGCACGGCGTTGGCCTCCGCCGGGAATGTCCACTCGGCGCAGCCACCGGAGGTGTCGATCACACCGCTCACCCGCATCCGACTCTTCGGGGGGTTTAGAAGGATTAATAGCCACATACCCGATATTTGGGGTCAGCTATCCCCTGGTGGGGCGCATGGTGGCACGAACGGCGTAGGGGGCGTACGGGGACGGAGGAACGCTCAGCGGCCCGCCGCACCCTCCCGCGCCGCCCTGATGCCCGCCGCCAGCATGCGCGCGGCCTCCGCCACCGCCGTGCGGTCCTGGGGCAGCCAGTCGACCTCGTCCGTCTCGTCGGGGGCGAGCCAGCGCAGGGCGTCGTGGTCCTCCAGGGGCTGCGGCTCGCCGGAGACCAGACGGGCGGTCCACACCCGCAGCACCAGGCCGGGCTTCAGCGGCCACTCCCCCGGGATCCGCTCCAGCGGCTCGGCCTCCACGCCCAGTTCCTCGCGCAGCTCGCGCACCAGGGCGTCCTCGGGGTGCTCGCCCGGCTCCACCTTGCCGCCGGGCAGCTCCCAGCGCCCGGCCAGCTCGGGCGGGGCGCTGCGGCGCGCGGCGAGCAGCCTGCCCCTGTCGAACACGGCTCCGGCGACCACCACACGAACGTCCATGCGCCGGAGCGTAACGCGCTCCCGGAGGGGTCCGGTCCGGCGGGCCGCCGTCCGGCCCGCGCCCCCCATCCGCCCCCGCCGGGCGCCCTGCTACTGCGCCGGCTGGGTGATCCGCTCGACCCAGTAGAGCCGGTGGTGTCCCAGGTCATCGAGGCTGTCGACGATCTTCTGGGCCTCGGCCCGGGTAGCGTACCTGCCGACGCGGTAGCGGTTGCCGTTGTCGTCCTGACGTATGACCTGCCAGGAAAGCACCACGCCACCGTCGTTCATCGCGCCCCTCCCGATATCGGCGTGCAGGTCGGTGAAGATCCCCAGGAAACCGCATTCCGCATATGCCCGACCCTACGCCTGACCTTCACTCAGCGGATCCGCGTTTATACAAAGAGATACGGATCCGGCCACGCGAGGGCAAGACAACGGGGGCGCACTCCTTCGAGTGCGCCCCCATTTGCGAGAGTTGACGCTGGGTCAGCCCACCGCCGACACCGCTACTTCACCCACTTCACCTGCTTCACCTACTTCACCGGAAGGTGGTAGGCGATGCGGTACCGGTCGGCGGGGACGACGACGTCGGCCGTCTCCACCGCGCGCCCCGACGCGTAGTACGTCCGCTCGATGGCGAGCACCACATGACCCGGGACGCCGCCGAGCGCCATGAGCTCCTCCGCCAGCCCCGGGCGCGCGCCGACCTCCTCCACTACGTTGTCCACCACCACGTCGATCGCGGCCATCCGCTCGACGACGCCGCACCCTCCGAGCGGCCCCTCCTCGGGCAGCATCACGGGCGTGCGCCCGGTCACCGCGAGCGGCTCCCAGGACGTGGAGAGCATCATCTGCTCGCCCGCGTCCCGGTACACGTACCGCGTGCGCATCACCCGGTCTCCGGGGTGGATGCCGAGCCGCTCGGCGATCTCGGCGGACGCGTCCTCCTGCTCGCTGCTCGACTCCCAGGTGCCCCGGGCGCCGTCCTCGGCCTGCTCCTGGCGGAACGGGCTGGCCCCCTTGGCCGGGCGGAACCCGGAGCGGGCCACGCGGCGCGGGACGGGGCGCTCCCGCACATACGTACCCGACCCGGAGCGGCCCTCGACCAGACCCTCGGCCATCAGGACCTTGCGGGCCTCCAGGGCGACCGTGTCGGAGACGCCGTACTCCTCGCGGATGCGGGCCTGTGAGGGGAGGCGGGTGTGCGGCGGCAGTGAGCCACTGACGATCTTCTGCCGGAGATCGCTGGCTACGCGCAGATAAGCCGGCTGCTCACCGAAAGTCACTGGCCACTCCCATCAGGTTGACAGACTGCAACAGCGTGGCAACCGTGGGTTGTGCGCCGCAAGCCAAGGCCAGAGTTTCACTCGAAGTGATGACTTGCCCGTCCCCGGGGGATACCGCTGGTAGGACTACCCGCCTCAGACCGCCTTGGAACCGTCGCCTCCGGTTCCGCTCCCCGTGCCGGGGCCCGACCCGTCCTCGGTGCCGCCGCTGTCGGTGCCCCCGCTGTCCGTACCGCCGTCGGCGCCGCCCGAACCGCCGCTGCTGCCCCCCGAGTCGGTGGCGGGCGGTGTGGTGGCCAGGTGCAGGGCGCCCCGCGCGGCGATCTCGGTGGCCTGCCGCAGCGCGCGGTCCGCCGCGCCCGAGTGGAGGTAGAAGGCGTCGGTGTCGGCGGCCGCGGCGGCCTTCGCCCACTCCTTGCCCGCCAGCTCGGCCTCCTTGGCGCGGGCACGCACCCGCGCGTCCGCGGCGGCGGGCCAGCTGCGCTCGCGCAGCCGGGCGCTCTCCTGACCCAGCACCTGGGAGACCTGCCCGGCCCACTTCTTGAAGGCGGGGAGGTCGTCCTCGACCCGGTCCCGGTCGGGGCCGGCGGCCAGCACCCGGTCATAGGCGTTGGAGGAGCGCAGATAGGTCATCTGGTCGGCGTCCAGGCGGCGGGCGTCATTGCGCACCGAGCCCTTGAGCTTGCCGCTCGTGGTGGCGAAGGAGCAGGTGACCGAGTGGTCGCCGAGCCGCCAGCTGCGGGTGCTCGGCGTGTAGTAGTACGACTCGGCCTCCACCGGCAGCGCCCAGCTGTCCATCGCGTACTCCTGCTCGACGGCCCAGCACTTGCGGTCGGCGAGCGCGGTGATCGCCTTGTCGCCCGGGAATGAGGAGCCGTCCAGCTTGAAGGAGCCGGAGACCTCACCGTCGTGCGGCTCGTTACACGGCACGAGGGTCACGTTCACGACCTCGCGCTCCAGCTCGCCGCCGGGGACGTCGAAGCAGTCGCCCTTGCGCAGGTCCATGGTGCTGCGCGTGCTCTTGACCTCGTCGATGCCGTCGCGGAACCCGTCCCAGAACGCGCTCGCCGCGCCGCTCACGACGAGGACGACCGCCAGGACCGTACTGATCGCGGAGAGCACCACACCGGTGATCGCCATGCCCTTGCCCCGCTGCCCCCTCTTCCTGATCCGCCCCAGGGCGAGCACGCCCAGGACCAGACCGAGCGGCGGCACACAGCAGACGATGCCGGTGACCAGCGAGGCGATGGCCAGACCGCTGGTCTTGGCCGGCTCCTGGAACGGCTGCGGGTACGCCTGCGGGTACGGGTACCAGGGCTGCTGCGGCCCCGGCCCCGGGTAGGGCGGCGGCCAGCCGGGGCCGTGGCCCTGGCCCGGCTGCGAAGGCGGCTCGGGCGCGGGCGGCGGCGGTATGTCCACGGGTGAGGGCTCCTCGTCGAGGTCAGCGAACTGCTGCGCGAATCGTACGCGGGAGGCGACGGGGGCCGACGCCTCCCGCGGGCTGCTGCGGCCCCGGGAAAGGCGGCGGCCAGCCGGAGCCGTGGCCCTGGCTGACCGCCGGAGGCGGCGGGGGCCGGCGTCGAAGCGGACGGGGTGCGTCCCGGGTTGCGTCCGGGCTGGGATCGGAACGGGTTCGGAACGGTTCGGGCCGGGATCGGGCCGAGATCGGAACGGGTTCGGAACGGGGGGAGTACCCGCGAGCCGGGTGCGTCCGGGCGGCCGAACGGGCCGGGCTCGGAACGGGCCGGGCTCGGAACAGGCCGGGCTCGGAACAGGCCGGGCTCGGAACAGGCGAGCACCCATGAGCCACCCGACCTGACTCGACGTCACAAGCAACGTTCTAGGACGTTCTAGGGTCGCCGTATGACACGTACGAACACGCATCCTTCCCGGCCTCCCGGCGCGAGCGCGGCGACGTACCGCTGCCCCCAGGACGGCACCCGGGCCCCCGTCGAGGCCGCCGCCCCCTGGTGCTGCCCGGCCAGCGGGGGCCCGTGGGACCTGGACTTCGCCGCCGGGGCCGTGGAGCTGAAGTCGCTTGCGGGGCGCGTGGGTTCGCTGTGGCGATACGCGGAGGCCCTGCCGCTCGACGGGCCGCCGCCGGTCACGCTGGGCGAGGGGTGCACGCCGCTGGTACCGCTCACCGACACCGTCTCGGCCAAGCTGGACTTCCTGATGCCGACGCTGTCCTTCAAGGACCGGGGCGCGGTCGTACTCGCCGAGCTCGCCCGGCGCCTGGCGCCCGAGCGCGTGATCGCCGACAGCAGCGGCAACGCGGGCACGGCGTTCGCCGCGTATCTGGCCCGGGCCGGGCTGCCGTGCACGGTGTACGTGCCCGAGGCCACCTCGCCGAAGAAGGTCGAGCAGATCGGGGCGCACGGGGCCCGGGTCGAGCGCGTCCCCGGCGACCGGGAGGCCACCGCCCGCGCCGCCCGGGCGGCCGCCGACGCCCCCGGCACGTTCTACGCCTCGCACGTCTTCAACCCGTACTTCCTGCACGGCACCAAGACGTACGTCTACGAGCTGTGGGAGGAGCTGGGCGGCAGGCTGCCCGGCGCGATCGTCGTCCCGGTCGGCAACGGCACCCTGCTGCTCGGCGCCGCGCTGGCCACGGCCGAGCTGTACGCGCACGGCCTGATCCCCGAGCGCCCCGCCCTGGTCGCGGTCCAGGCGGAGGCGGTGTCGCCGCTGGCGGCGGCGTTCCGGGCGGGGGCCGATGAGGTGGCCGAGGTGCCCGCCGCCGAGACCCTGGCGGAGGGAATCGCGATCCCCTCGCCGCCCCGGGGCCGCCAGATCCTGCGCGCGGTACGCGAATCGGGCGGCACGTTCCTGACGGTGACCGAGGACCAGATCCGCGCGGCCCAACGCGACCTCGCCGGACGCGGGCTGTTCGTCGAGTCGACGGGGGTGGCGTGCTGGGCGGCGGTCACGGCGTCGCCGTCCTCCCTCGGGGGGCGTGACGCGGTGGTTCCGCTGTGCGGGGCGGGGTTGAAGACGGGGATGGCGGCGGGTTAGGCGATCCGGTCGCGAAGGGAGCCGGGCCACTCACTGCGGCGCGGGCTCACCGCGGCGCGGGCTCACCGCGGCGCGGGCTCACCGCGGCGCGGGCTCACCGCGGCGCGGGCTCACCGCGGCGCGGGCTCACCGCGCGGGCGGGCTCACCGCCGCCACCCGCACCGCACGCCTGGGCGCCGCCCCCGTATCCCACAGATCCCGCAGCATCGGCTCGGCCTCGCGGGCCACGTGCAGGACGCCCGGGTCCAGGTCGGCGAAGACGATCTCCTCGTCCTGGGCGCCCGCACGGCGCGGGCTCACCGCGCGGGCGGCGTCGCCGCCGCCACCCGCACCGCACGCCTGGGCGCCGCCCCCGTATCCCACAGATCCCGCAACATCGGCTCGGCCTCGCGGGCCACATGCAGGGCGTCCGGGTCCAGGTCGGCGAAGACGATCTCCTCGACCCGGGCGCCCGCTTCCGCCACAACCCGTCCGTCCGGCCCCCACACCGCACTGCTCCCGCAGGTCTCCCACTCCCCCGTACGCCCGACGTGGTTGGCGAGGACGGCGTACACCGTGTTGTCGAGGGCCCGCGCGGGGAACCAGATCCGCGACTCGTGGTACCCGTTGCCGACGCCGAACAGCGCGCCCACCACGTACGCGTGGCAGCCGTCCACCGCCGCCGCCCGCGCGTGCTCGGGGAAGCCGGAGTCGTAACAGATCCCAAGCCCGAGCCGCCACTCGTCCACGTCGAGGGTGAGACCGGCAGTCCCGTTCCGATACACGGCACGCTCGGCCTTGAACAGCGTCTGCTTGTCGTACCGCGCACGGACCCCGCCCCCGTCGACGACCAGCGCGGACACGAACAGCTCCCCATCGTCGTACACCGCCGCCCCGACGACCGCGACCACCCCGCTCTCCCGACAGGCGGCCAGGACGGGAGCGAGTCGGGGGTCCGCGAGCCCGTTCACGGCACACCGCTCGGGCTCGGCCCGGATGAGCTCGGGCTCGTACCCGGTGAGGAACTTCTCGGCGAACACGACAACCCGAGCCCCACCGTCCCCGGCAGCCCGGACGAGCCGGGCGGCGGTGTCGACATTGGCAACGACATCACCGGCGACGACGGGTGCCTGGGCGGCGGCGATACGGAGGGGGCGCGAGGGTACGGCGAAGGCGGTCACGCATGGAATTCGATCACAGCCGGAATGCGGTGACGGACCCCGATCCCGTCCCGGGGAAGCCCCGGCCCTCGTCGGCCTGGAGCCGCTACGGTGAAGCCATGACCGCACTGCCCGACTGGACGCGCCCGCCGCGCGCGGCAGGCTGGTTCGCGGAGGACCTGGACAGCCTCCCGGAGGCACCCCGCCACACCGAGCTGATCGACGGAGTGCTGGTCTTCATGGTGTCCCCACAACGGTCGTGGCACAGCCGCATCGTCACTGGCCTCACTGTGGCGCTCATGGCTCAGGCCGCCGACGGTTTCGAAGTCGAGCGGGAAATGACGATCCGGCTCGATGCCCGCAACCGCCCCGAACCGGATCTGATCCTGACGACCGCGCCATTCGACGCCGACCGCACCTGGTACGCCCCGGAGGACGTCCGACTCGCCGTCGAGGTCGTCTCCCCCGAGTCCGCGCACAGGGACCGCACCGTAAAGCTGCACAAGTACGCGCAGGCCGGCATCCCGCACTACTGGTGCGTCGAGGACGAGGGCGGCGCGCCGGTCGTCCACGTCTACGAACTCGACGAACCGACCCGCGCCTACGCCCCCGCCGGCATCTTCCGCAGCTCCTTGAAGCGCCCTGTCCCGTTCGAGATCCACCTCGACCTGGACGGTCTGACTCCTCCGCGCCGCACCTGAACGTCGACATCGACATGAAGGAAGGGGCCGAGCCCCCCCCGACTCACTCACCCGAGTGCGGCACCTCTGAAAGCACGAGGTGCCGCAAGAGCTGAAGCTGGGGCGAAGATGGAGCAGACTCCCCGGTTATTTCCTAGCAGAAGCCGCCCTCACCCCGCATGAAGCGACTATTTCCGGACGGCTTGGACCAAACTGGATGAACTCGCTCACCCAGGGGGACATCGGACCTTAGGTCCTACGGCAGGCAGCCTGCCGATCAGGCACGACGAGGCAGCGATCAGTAGTGATACCGAGCTGCGAGGATGATGATCTCCTTGCCCGTGACCAGGTAGACGAGACGGTGTTCGTCGTCGATCCGCCGTGACCACGCCCCGGGCAAGTGATACTTCAGAGGCTCGGGCTTGCCGATTCCCGTGAAGGGGTCACGCTTGACGTCCTCGATGAGCTTGTTGATCCGAGCCGGCATCTTGCGGTCGTTCTTGAGCCAGGACGTGTAGTCCTCCCAGCCCTGATCCTCGAAGACAAGCCTCACTCGGCACCCGCAGCAGGATCCACCGCATCCGGGTCGATCAGCTCGCGCTCCGACACGTTGATGCCGCTCAGAGCGTTCTCATACGCCTTGAGCAACCGCCGCGCGTTCGCGGGCGAGCGCAGCAGGTACGAGCCCTCGCGCAGCGCCGCATAGTCCTCGGACGAGACGAGTACGGCGTTGCCATGCTTGGAGACGATCTCGATGGCCTCGTGATCGTCGTTGACCTTCTTGATAAGAGGAAAGAGAGCCTTGCGGGCTTCGCTCGCGGTGATCGACATGAAGTGCCCCTCTCCAGCAGTGGTACTCAATAACGTACCACTCTGGAAGCTCGGGCAACCTGACGCAGAATCAGAAGGCCCAGCGACCATCCCAGCAAGGGAAACAGCACGGGGGCCGACTCTCGGGAGAGCCGACCCCATCTGACCTGCACGTTTACCAGGCCGTCAACGTGGCCCTATTTCATCCGCTCACACGTTGAACCGGAACTCCACCACATCCCCGTCCTGCATCACATAGTCCTTGCCCTCCATCCGCGCCTTCCCCTTCGCGCGGGCCTCGGCGACCGAACCCGTTTCGATCAGGTCGTGGAAGGAGATGACCTCCGCCTTGATGAAGCCCTTCTGGAAGTCGGTGTGGATGACACCGGCCGCCTCGGGGGCCGTGGCGCCCTTCTTGATGGTCCAGGCGCGGGCTTCCTTGGGGCCGGCCGTCAGGTACGTCTGGAGGCCGAGGGTGTTGAAGCCGACGCGGGCGAGCGTGGCCAGGCCGGGCTCCTCGGCGCCGACGGACTGGAGGAGCTCAAGGGCGTCCGCCTCGTCGAGCTCGGCGAGGTCCTGCTCCAGCTTGGCGTTGAGGAAGATCGCCTCGCCCGGGGCCACCAGCGCGCGCTGCTCGGCCTTGAAGGCGTCGTCGGTGAGCTCGTCCTCGTCGACGTTGAAGACGTAGAGGAACGGCTTCGTCGTCAGCAGGTGCAGGTCGTGCAGGAGCTCCGACTTCTCCGTGCCCTGGACGATGCCCTGCGAGAACAGCGTGTCGCCCCTCTCCAGGATCTCCTTGGCCGCCTCGACCGCCGCCACCTTGGGGGCGACGTCCTTCTTGATCCGGGACTCCTTCTGGAGGCGGGGCAGGACCTTCTCGATCGTCTGGAGGTCGGCGAGGATCAGCTCGGTGTTGATCGTCTCGATGTCGTCCTTCGGAGACACCTTGCCGTCGACGTGGACGACGTTCTCGTCCTTGAAGGCGCGGATGACCTGGCAGATCGCGTCCGACTCGCGGATGTTGGCCAGGAACTTGTTGCCCAGGCCCTCGCCCTCGCTGGCGCCGCGCACGATGCCGGCGATGTCGACGAAGTCGACCGTGGCGGGGAGCACGCGCTGCGAGCTGAAGACCTCGGCGAGCTTGTGGAGGCGGGCGTCGGGGACGCCGACGACGCCGACGTTCGGCTCGATGGTGGCGAACGGGTAGTTGGCCGCCAGCACGTCGTTCTTGGTCAGGGCGTTGAACAGGGTCGACTTGCCGACATTCGGCAGACCGACGATTCCGATCGTGAGCGACACGTTGGCGACTTCCCGGTACGAGGGTGATGGTCCGTCCGCCCCCGGGCCGGGGGCCGACGCCCCCGCGGATGGGGGCCGACTCACCAGTTTACGGGCGTGTCGTCCCGGCGGCGACGGCCCTCACCGGGACGGGCCCCGGCCCCCTCATACCGCCTCCAGGGGCGGTTTCGCGTCGAACGCAACGCCAAGCTCACCCAAAGGGCGTGTCCCACGGGTGGTTCCTCCCCTGTTGCGACCTACGTTGGTGCGGTGGAGCAATACAGGACGCGCACCCCGCAGCCCGGACAGCGAGCACGCACGGCCGACGGCCCGGCCGGACGTGCGCCCGGCCGGGCCTCCGGGCGAGCGCCACTCGGGCCGGAGGCCGCCGTCGGCGAGGCGGCCGCCGTGTACCGGGTGGCGGCCCGGCCCGCCCCTCCGTTCGTCCGGGCCCTGCGCCGGCTCCCCCAGCCCCGGCTCACGGGGCTCGGCGGCGGGCTGTTCGCGGCGGCCGTCATGTTCCTGCTCGGCTGCCTGGACTGGCTGATCTTCGACGGCTCGCCCGCCGTGTACGGCGTGCTGTTCCTGCCGGTGAGCGCCGTCACCGCGCTCTGGGTGCGCCCCGCCGACCTGGTGAGCGCGCCCATCAGCGTCCCGATCGCCTTCGCGTTCGGCATCGTGCCCATCGCGGGCGGCTCCGGCGGCCTCGGCGGCCAGGCCATGGCCGTGGTCACCGCCCTGGCCCTGCACGCCGGCTGGCTGTACGGCGGCACGCTGGTGGCGGGCGTGATCGCGAGCGTACGGAAGCTGCGGCTGATGGGGCGGCGCAGGGCCCGGCCCGCCGGGCCGGGGCCCGGGCCCCGGCGGTAGCCGGAACCCGGCGCCGCAGCCCGGCATCGTCCCATGAC
>NZ_JBHWUR010000142.1:0-17443 GCF_042737755.1 Streptomyces sp. NPDC059994 | reverse complement strand
GGGTACGGGCGCGCTGTGCGCCCGTACCCGCCCGTCGGCGGCTGTTGTCTCAGACCCGCTCGGGGGTCCGTACGTGCTCGGGCCGCGGCCCGTACCCGATCATCCGGGCGATCAGCTTCCGCATCGGCCGCACATGCTCCGCTACCGCCAGGAACCGCGGCGGCTTGGACTCGCGCGTGCCGTGCAGCGTCGGCGCGATCAGCTGGTTCTGGAGCAGGATCTGCATGCGCTGGATGGCGACCGCCGCGGGCAGCCGCCGGCGCTGCACGGCCGCCAGCTCCTCGGTGCTCACCGCGCCCCGCCGCAGCGGTTCGGCCAGCAGGTTGGCGGTGGCCACCGCGTCCTGCACGGCGACGTTGATCCCGAACCCGCCGACCGGCGACATCGCGTGCGCGGCGTCCCCGATGAACAGCAGCCCCGGCCGGTACCACCGCCTCAGCCGCTCGACCCGGACCTCCAGCATCCGCGCGTCCGAGAACTCGATCTTGTCCGGCCGGTCGCCCATCCACGGCAGCAGTGCGCGCACGCTCTTGCGCAGTGAGTCGATGCCCTCGGCCTGGAGCTCGGCGTACCGGCCCTTGGGGATGACGTACGCGAACTGCCAGTACGTGTCCCGGCAGATGCCGATGAGCAGGCCCTGCTGGCCCATGCGGATGAAGGTGTCCGGCGGGTCGCTCTCCTCGCGGGGGATCCGGAACCACAGGTCGTCCATCGGCGCCCCGAAGCCCTGCGGGACGAGCCCGGCCGGGCGGCGCAGCACCGAGTCGCGGCCGTCGGCGGCCACGGTGAGGACCGCGCGCAGCTCGTGCTCGCCCTCGGCGTCGCGGTAGCGCACGCCACGGGCCGTGTCGCCCTCGCGGATCAGACCGTGCACCTCCGCGCCCATCTTCAGATGGAAGTTGGGGTACTTGGCGGCCTCGGCGGCGAGCAGGTTGAGGAAGTCCCACTGGGGGACGAAGGCGATGTACGGGTACGCGCCGGACAGCAGCCGCTGGTCGGCGACGAGTACGTCACGGGTGTCGGTGACCATGTTGATCCCCGGCGTGGTGCGGTGCGGCAGCTCCAGGAAGCGCTCGGCGAGGCCCAGCTCGGCGAGGACGTCCAGGGTGGAGGGGTGGATCGTGTCGCCGCGGAAGTCCCGCAGGAAGTCCCGGTGCTTCTCCAGGACCGTGACCTCGATGCCGGCCCGGGCGAGCAGCAGCCCCAGCATCGCGCCGGCCGGCCCGCCCCCGACTATGCAGCAGGTGGTTGTCTCGGTTGCCATTCGTGCCACCTCGGCGTCGCGCATGGATGTCGTACGGAGTCGATCTCGGCGAGCATGCCGCACCGGTGTCGCGGGTGCCAAGGTCGAACAGATCGGATGAGGCGTCAGAATCCGTACGGCAACCGGAAGTTGGTATTCACCAGGTCTGGCCGCCCTGCTGGCGGGTGGCCGCGTTGAGGCGGTTGTAGAAGTTGCTGACGCCTATCCACAGCACCAGGGCCGCGAGCGGCTTCTCCTCGTAGTGCCGGGCGGCCTCGTCCCAGACGTCGTCGGGGACCGGCTCGACGCGGTCGTTGAGCCGGGTGACGGACTCGGTGAGGGCCAGCGCGGCCCGCTCGGCGTCCGTGAAGTACGGCGTCTCGCGCCAGGCGGCCACCGCGAACAGGCGCTCCGCGCTCTCGCCGCCCTTCATCGCGTACCGGGTGCCGGAGTCGACGCAGGCGCTGCATCCGTTGATCTGGCTGGCGCGCAGATGGACGAGGTGCATCGTGGTGGCGGGCACTCCGGCGCTGTGGGTCGCCTTCTGAAGTCCCCGAACGGCCTCCATCGCCCCCGGGACGAGCGTCGCCGGGCTCGGCATCCGTGCTTCCATGACTGTTCTCCTGGCTGCCACTCGCTGCGTGGCCTGGGCTCCGACTGTCATGGAATTGACGAAGCCGGACATAAAAGTGTGACGAGCGCTTCGCTGGAGGTGCGGATATTCGTCCGCGGGCCGTCTGTGGCCGGTCGCGCGGTTCCCCGCGCCCCCAGGAGGTGCGGTGCCGCGGCGACTCTCAGTTCAGGCCCGACACCCTGAACACCCCCCGGGCCGTCTCCCGGTCGACCCGGGCCGAGACCTGCCGCAGTGCCGTCTCGCCGCAGCGGAGCGTCCCGCGCGCCACGCTCGTACGGGCGCCCGCGTCCACCAGGCGCCACAGCGGCGGGTTGGCGATGAGCACCCGGGGGTCGATCTCGGCCCGGCCGCCCTCCGCGTCGCGCAGGACGAGGCGCTGGGCGACCCCGTCCGACCAGCGCGCCGACACCAGCCGGTCGGTGCGCACGGCCCGAGCCCGCAGCGGCCCGCGCGCGACCAGCGATCCCGGGGCCGCCGACACCCGGGCCGGCCACAGCACCAGGAGCAGCAGCACGGCCAGGCCCGTCCACAGCGCGGCGCGCCAGGGCGTGAGGGTGCCCGCGCCGGTGTCGATGAGCAGCAGCAGACCGAGCAGCACGGCCGCGCACCCGGCCGCCGAGCGCGCCTCACCCGCCCAGGTCCGGTCGTACACCGCGGGCGGCCGGTCACCCGCGCCCGTCGGGGAAAGGCGTGTCCGTCGTCCCATGGCTCTCATGCCCGTGACGCTAAGGACCGTGCCCGGGCCCGTCGGCGTCCGTTGATGAACCGTTGATGCCCGCACGGTAAGTCTTGACGGCGGGCATATGGCTCCCTGACGCCGCGTCAAGATCCCGTCAGCGCGCGGGCCCCGGGCGTCAGGGAGGCGTCAAAGCGCACTTCGGGGCGTGGATGAAGGCACTGGACGAGGTGACCGCGATCAACCTCCGCCACCACGACCAGGCGATCGCCTCGGGCCGGGACGCGATCTCCACCCTCGCCCCGACGGCCGGGGCGGCCCTGGTCCTGATGGCCGGGCTGATCGGCCTCGGCCTGCGGCCCCGGCTGGCGGAGTTCCGCTGAGGGGTGCGGACGGGCGGGCCCGCCCGGCTCACCCCACGGAATCCAGGTCTATGTACGAGCCATGCAGGCGCGGCTCGACGGCCTTCTCGCAGCGCTTCACGCGGTTCGCACGCCGCCCCGCCCCGCCGCATGGCAAACCGCGTATGAAAGGCGTCAAGGACGCGCCGGTAGCCGTAAGGGGCCCGTCAACGAAACGTGCGGAGGCGGCGCGGAGAGGTTTGCTCTGGAGGTCCGCACATTTCCCCGCTCATTTCCGAGCCTCTTCCAGTTCTGGAGTTCACGATGGCCGATCTGGCCTTCGTCGTCACCACGATCGCGGTATTCGCGTTGGTGGCGCTCATCGCCAAGGGGGTGGCGAAGCTGTGACTGCCGAGAACATCGTCGGTCTGATCGTGGCCGTCGCCCTGCTGGGATACCTCGTCCTCGCCCTTGTGTACCCGGAGAGGTTCTGAGCCCCGCCATGTCTCCTGTTCTTTCCGGTGTGCTCCAGTTCGCCGCGCTCGCGGTGGCACTGGGCCTGTCCTACCGGCCGCTGGGCGACTACATGGCCCGCGTCTACTCCTCCGACAAGCATCTGCGCGTCGAGAAGTGGATCTACAAGGCCGTTGGCGCCAACCCTTCCACGCAGATGCGCTGGCCCGCGTATCTGAGGGGCGTCCTGGCCTTCTCGGCCGTGAGCGTCCTCTTCCTCTATCTGCTCCAGCGCCTCCAGGGCCATCTGCCGGGTTCGCTCGGTTTCGTATCGATTCCGGCGGACCAGGCGTTCAACACGGCGGCGTCCTTCGTGTCGAACACCAACTGGCAGTCGTACTCGGGCGAGCAGGCCATGGGCCACGTCGTCCAGACCGGCGGCCTGGCGGTGCAGAACTTCGTCTCCGCCTCGGTGGGCATCGCGGTCGCGGTCGCCCTGGTGCGCGGCTTCGCCCGCTCGCGTACCGGTGAGCTCGGCAACTTCTGGTCCGACCTGGTGCGCGGCACCGTGCGGATCCTGCTGCCGATCTCGGTGATCGGCGCGCTCGTGCTCGTCGCGTGCGGCGCCATCCAGAACTTCGCCGGTATTCACGAAGTCGGTCAGTTCATGGGCGGCTCGCAGCAGTGGAACGGCGGCGCGGTGGCCTCCCAGGAGGCGATCAAGGAACTGGGCACGAATGGCGGCGGTTACTTCAACGCCAACTCCGCCCACCCCTTCGAGAACCCCAATGGCTTCTCCAACCTGTTCGAGATCTTCCTGATTCTGGTGATCCCGTTCGCGCTGACGCGGACGTTCGGGAAGATGGTCGGAAGCGTCAGGCAGGGATACGCGATCCTGGCCACGATGGTCACCATCTGGGTCGGCTTCACCGCCTTGATGATGTGGACCGAATTCGCCCACCACGGACCGGCGTTCGACATCGCCGGCGGTGCGATGGAGGGCAAGGAGACCCGCTTCGGCATCGGCGGCACCTCGATCTTCGCGGTCGCCTCCACGCTGACCTCCACGGGCGCGGTGGACGGCTTCCACTCCTCGCTGACCGGTTTCGGCGGCGGTATCACCATGCTGGGCATGCAGCTGGGCGAGATCGCGCCGGGCGGCACCGGCTCGGGCCTGTACGGCATGCTGATCATGGCGATCATCGCGGTGTTCCTGGCGGGCCTGATGGTGGGCCGTACGCCGGAGTACCTGGGCAAGAAGATCGGCACCCGCGAGATCAAGTTCGCGGCCTGCTACATCCTGATCACCCCGGCCCTGGTCCTGGGGTTCACGGCGGTCGCCATGGCGATGCCCTCGACCCGCGACTCGATGACCAACTCGGGTGCGCACGGCTTCTCCGAGGTGCTCTACGCGTACACCTCGGGCGCCAACAACAACGGCTCGGCGTTCGCGGGTCTGAACGCCAACACCGAGTGGTTCAACACGAGTATCGGCCTCGCCATGCTGCTCGGCCGGTTCCTGCCGATGGTGTTCGTGCTCGCCCTGGCTGGCTCGCTCGCCGAGCAGAAGCCGATCCCGGAGACGGCGGGCACGCTGCGTACCAACAAGCCGCTGTTCACGGGCCTGTTGACCGGAACGATCCTGATCGTCACCGGTCTGACCTACTTCCCGGCGCTCGCGCTGGGACCGCTGGCCGAGGGGCTGGCGTCATGACCACGAACCTGAAGTCCGAGGAGCCCGGCTCCATGTCCACTGTCACTCCCACGCGTGCCCCGCACAGCGACGTCCCCACCGGTCACAAGGACCAGGGGAAGGTCGGCGGGGGCCTGTTCGACCCCAAGCAGCTCCTGAAGTCCTTCCCGGACGCGGTCAGGAAGCTGGATCCCCGGGTGATGGTCAAGTCACCCGTGATGTTCGTAGTCGAGATCGGATCGGTCCTGACCACGATCCTGGCGGTCAAGGACCCGGGGGACTGGTTCGGCTGGGCGATCGCGGGCTGGCTGTGGCTGACCACGGTCTTCGCGAACCTCGCGGAGGCGGTCGCGGAGGGCCGGGGCAAGGCGCAGGCCGACACCCTGCGCAAGGCCAAGACGGACACGGTCGCCCGCCGCCTCAACGGCTCTGTCGAGGAGCGGGTGCCCGGCACCGAGCTGCGCATCGGCGACCTCGTGGTCTGCGAGGCGGGCGACATCATCCCCGGCGACGGTGACGTCGTCGAGGGCGTCGCCTCCGTCGACGAGTCCGCGATCACGGGTGAGTCCGCGCCGGTGATCCGCGAGTCCGGCGGCGACCGAAGCGCCGTGACCGGGGGCACGAAGGTCCTCTCCGACCGGGTGGTCATCAAGATCACGACGAAGCCGGGTGAGACGTTCATCGACCGGATGATCAACCTGGTCGAGGGCGCGGCGCGCCAGAAGACACCGAACGAGGTCGCGCTCAACATCCTGCTCGCGTCGCTGACGATCGTGTTCCTGCTGGCGGTGGTCACCCTCCAGCCGTTCGCGAAGTACGCGGGCGCCGAGCAGTCGATGATCGTGCTGGCAGCCCTGCTGGTCTGCCTCATCCCGACGACGATCGGCGCGCTGCTCTCCGCGATCGGCATCGCGGGCATGGACCGCCTGGTCCAGCGCAACGTACTGGCGATGTCGGGCCGCGCGGTGGAAGCGGCGGGCGACGTCTCGACGCTGCTCCTGGACAAGACCGGCACGATCACCCTGGGCAACCGCCAGGCGTCCGAGTTCGTACCCGTACGCGGGACGACCGAGGCCGAGGTGGCGGACGCCGCCCAGCTCTCCTCGCTGGCCGACGAGACCCCCGAGGGCCGCTCCATCGTGGTCCTCGCCAAGGAGAAGTACGGGCTGCGCGAGCGCCACCAGGGCGAACTCGTGGGCGCCGAGTGGATCGCCTTCACCGCCCAGACCCGTATGTCGGGCGTGGACGTGGACGGGCGCAGGATCCGCAAGGGCGCGGCGGGTTCGGTCGTGGCGTGGGTGAAGGAGCGGGGCGGCAGTGTTTCCCAGGACGCCCAGGCGCTCACCGACCGGATTTCCCAGGCTGGTGGCACGCCGCTGCTGGTGGCTCTGGAAGATGCTGAAGGCGCCCGCGTACTGGGCGTCATCCACCTGAAGGACGTCGTCAAGGAGGGCATGCGGGAGCGGTTCGAGGAGCTGCGCCGGATGGGTATCAAGACGGTCATGATCACGGGTGACAACCCGCTGACCGCCAAGGCCATCGCCCAGGAGGCGGGCGTGGACGACTTCCTCGCCGAGGCCACCCCCGAGGACAAGATGGCTCTGATCAAGCGCGAGCAGGCCGGCGGCAAGCTGGTCGCGATGACCGGGGACGGCACCAACGACGCCCCCGCGCTGGCGCAGGCGGACGTGGGCGTGGCCATGAACACGGGCACGTCGGCCGCCAAGGAGGCCGGCAACATGGTCGACCTCGACTCCAACCCGACCAAGCTGATCGAGATCGTGGAGATCGGCAAGCAGTTGCTGATCACCCGGGGCGCGCTGACCACGTTCTCCATCGCCAACGACGTGGCGAAGTACTTCGCGATCATCCCGGCGATGTTCGCGGTGGTCTACCCCGGCCTGGACAAGCTCAACATCATGAGCCTGCACAGCCCCGAGTCGGCGATCCTCTCGGCGGTCGTCTTCAACGCCCTGATCATCATCGCGCTCGTCCCGCTCGCCCTCAAGGGCGTCCAGTACAAGCCCACCAGCGCCGACAGGATGCTCCGCCGCAACCTCGGGATCTACGGCCTCGGCGGCCTCATCGCCCCGTTCATCGGCATCAAGCTCATCGACCTGATCATCTCCCTCATCCCCGGAATCGGCTGACCTGCGATGAACAACTCAGTTGGAAACACCGCCCGGTTGATCGGCGCGGGCCTGCGCGCCCTGCTGGTCCTCACGGTGATCTGCGGCGTCCTGTACCCGCTCGCCGTCACCGGCATAGCCCAGGCCGCCCTCGGCGGCAAGGCCAACGGCTCGGAGATCAAGTCGCAGGGCAGGGTGGTCGGTTCGGAACTGATCGGCCAGCGCTACGACCTCCCCAAGAAGAACCCCTCCGACGCCGAGGAGGCGGCCCGCCCGGACCCGCACTGGTTCCAGCCGCGCCCGTCCAACGGCCTCGGCTCCAACAAGGCGAACGGGATCAACACCCAGTACGACCTGATCGTGTCGGGCGCGACCAACCTCTCCGGCGACAACGACAAGCTCATCCAGCAGGTGAAGGACGCGAAGGCGGCGGTGGTACGGGTCAACTCGACCCCGACGTACAAGGTCGAGCCGTCCGACGTCCCCGCCGAGGCGGTCACCTCCTCGGGCTCGGGCCTGGACCCCGACATCTCCCCGGCGTACGCGAAGCTCCAGATCCACCGGGTGGCGCAGGTGAACGGCCTGCCGGTGGCGGAGGTGGAGAAGCTGGTCGCGGACAACACCACCGGCCGGATCCTCGGCTTCATCGGCGAGCCGCGCGTCAACGTCCTGAAGCTGAACATCGCACTGAGGGAGGCAGCGGGGAAGTGACGGGCTTAGGGGCGGGGGCGGGACTGGCGGCGGCGGAGGGGGCGGGCTCATGACAAGGGTGCTGGTGGTGGAGGACGAGCCGCAGCTCGTACGGGCGCTGGAGATCAACCTCAGAGCACGCCGGTACGACGTGGACGCGGCCCCCGACGGCGAGAGCGCCCTCACCCTGGCCGCCGCGAACCCACCGGACGCGGTGCTCCTGGACCTGGGCCTGCCGGACATGGACGGCATCGACGTGATGCGCACACTGCGCCGCTGGTCGAGGGCCCCGATCCTGGTGGTGTCGGCCAGGAGCACCTCGGACGAGAAGGTGGAGGCGCTGGACGCGGGCGCGGACGACTACATCACGAAGCCGTTCAGCATGGACGAGCTCGTGGCGCGGCTGAGGGCGGTGACGCGGCGGGGGGACGGGACCGGGACGGCACGGGCGGAGCCGGGGTCGGGGGCCCCGGGCCGGGTGTCGACCCCGGCCTTCACCCTGGACCTCCTGGCGAAGAAGGCGACCCGCGACGGCGCCCCCGTACGCCTCACGCCGACGGAATGGCACCTCCTGGAGGTACTGATCCGCCACCGGGGCCGCCTGGTCACCCAACGCCAACTGCTCCAGGAGGTCTGGGGCCCGACGTACCGCACCCAGACCAACTACCTCCGCGTATACATGGCCCAACTCCGCCGCAAGCTGGAGGCGGACCCGTCGCACCCGAGGTATCTGGTGACGGCGCCGGGGATGGGGTACCGGTTCGAGTTCGAGGTGTGAGGGGGAGGGGCGGAACGTAAGGTAGGGCAAAATAGGCTATTACAGGCCTATTGCAGACCTTACGTAGGGAGACGAGGGCCATGTCGAAGCGAGGCAACAAGCGTCGGGCGCGGAAGAAGAAGAGCGCGAACCATGGGAAGCGCCCGAACACGTAATTCGTGATCCGGGGCGTCCGGACGACGCTCGTACGGCTCGTACGCCTCGCGCGGACGCACAGCGAGGCCACAATGACGTGATGGAACTGGCGGCAGCACGTGCCCTGCTCCCCGTAGCGGTCCAGGAGGCGCGAGCCGGGCTGGCCGAGGGAGGCATCCCGATCGGCGCCGCGCTCTACGGCGCGGACGGCCGCCTCCTGGGCCGCGGCCGCAACCGCCGCGTCCAGGACGACGACCCCTCGATGCACGCGGAGACGGCGGCGTTCCGCGCGGCGGGCCGCCGGCGGACATACCGCGGCACGACGATGGTGACGACCCTGTCCCCCTGCTGGTACTGCAGCGGCCTGGTCCGCCAGTTCGGCATCACCCGGGTGGTGATCGGCGAGGCGTCCACGTTCGGGGGCGGGCGTGAGTGGCTGGGGGAGTGCGGGGTGGAGATCGTGGTGGTGGACGACGATGAATGCCGGTCGCTGATGCGGGAGTTCGTGGCGGCGAATCCGGAGCTGTGGGGGGAGGACGTCGGGGTGGACACCGGGGTGGACACCGGGGTGGACACCGGGGAGGGGTGAGGGGGCGCGCGGCGGACCGGCGTGACATGCGCGCCGATGGGGCCGAACGTTCGACGTAGGCCCGAACGAGTGGACTCGCAGGGACGCGTACGGCACGGGGGTCTCTCTCCTGGGTCCGGATGGTGGCGTTGCTTCCCCAGCCCCGATCCGGAAGAGACGCCCCCACATGAGACGCCCCGATATGAGACGTACCCCCTCCCGACGTCTGTTCGCCGCCGCGCTGCTGGTGGCGTCCGTACTGGCCCCGACGGCAGCGACGCCTGCCATTGCCTCCCACGCGGTGGGGTGTGACCGGTACGGGCCGGACAGGTGCCCGTCGGACGGCCTCGGCCCAGAGCTGACCGCCCGGCTGGACAAGGCCATCGAGGACGTCCGCCGGCAGGCCGACATCCCCGGCGTCGTGGTCGGACTGTGGATGCCGGGCAAGGGGAACTATGTCCGCGCGACCGGGGTGGCCGACACGACCACCGGTAGGCCGATGAGCACCGACTTCTTCACGCGGATCGGCAGCGAGACGAAGACCTTCACGGTAACGGCGCTGCTCAAGCTGGTGGACGACCACCGGGTCCGCCTGGACGACCCGATCTCCACCTACATCCGAGGCGTGCCGAACGGCCGCCGGATCACCCTGCGCCACCTCGCCGAGATGCGCAGCGGCCTCTTCCCGTACACCAGCGACCCGGACTTCGAACACGACCTGCTGAGCGACCCGAGCCGTACGTTCACGCCGCACGAGGTCCTCGCGTACGGCTACAAGCACAAGAACACCTTCGCGCCGGGCACGCAGTTCCAGTACTCCAACAGCAACCTGGTCCTCCTCGGCCTGGTGATCGAGAAGGTCAGCGGCCTGCGCGCGGCCGACTTCATCGAAAAGCGGGTAGTCCGCCCGGCCCACCTGGACCACACCCTGTTCCCCAAGGGCCCCGAGTTCCCCAAGCCGCACGCCCGCGGCTACACCAACCAGACGCTGAGCGGCGACATCGAGGACTCCACCGACTGGAACCCCAGCTGGGCCTGGACGGCAGGAGCCATGATCTCGAACCTCCAGGACCTACGCCGCTGGGCCAAGATCGTCGCCACGGGCACACTGCTCACCCCGGAGACCCAGAAGCAGCGCCTCAAGACACTCCCCACGGGCTACCCCGGTACGAGCTACGGCCTGGGCATCTTCAAGAGCGGCGGCTGGACCGGCCACAACGGCTCCATCCCGGGCTACGAGTCCGTGACGGTCTACCTGCCGTCCCAGAAGGCGACGCTGGTGGTGCTGCTGAACACGGACATCACGTACCAGGGCCAGGAGCCGACGTCGCTGGTTGCGCGGGCGATCACGCAGATCGTGACACCGCGCAATGTGTACGACCGGCCGGTGCCGCCGCGGTAGCCCCTTCACGGGGTCGGGCCCCGGTCTGCGTTCGGGGTGTGGATGCGGGCCGGGGTTGAAGGTGGGGCGGCTCAGGCGTTCTTGGGCGGGCTGGCGAAGCCAGGAGTTGGGCCGGGCTTGGGCTGCTCGGGCGGGAGCAGGGGAAGCGGCCGACCCGCGCGGAAGGCTTGTGCGAGGCTCACCAGCGCGTCGGCGGTCGTGTCCTTGCGGGTGTCGGGGGCGACGTGGTCGTACACACGCCACGGCCCCGCCGGGTTCTCCGGTCCTCCGGGGCGACGACCCCGGGAAGGCCCATGTGCCGCAATACGGCATCCACGTGCCGGGCCTCTTCAGCGTTCACGCCGTCACCTCTCTCGTACTGCCTGGGGCCAGCCTATGAGTCGTCGGAGCAGTGCGAGGCGCAGTTGCCGGGCGGCGAGGCGTCCACGTTCCGGGGCGGGGATGCGTAGGAGCGTCGGGGGTTGCTCCAAACCTCACCGCGCGCTGAACATGAGGGCCAAGTGCACATCGTGGATGGTGGGGCGGTCGCCGGGGTGATGGCTCAGCATTGCCTCAATGGTCTTGCCGAGGACACCCGGTAGCTCGACCTCGTGCCGCCTGCCGTCCGCGACAGCCTGACGCTGCACACTGCGATCCGCGTCGTCGTCGTACGGGACGGCCCTCACCCCGGTCGCCGAGACCAGCAAGGAAGCTCCCAGGGCGTAGACGTCGGACGCGAACGTGGGCTTGGCGGTGCCGGTTGCCAGAACACTCCGGGCGATCTCTGGGGCCTCGTAGTGCACCAGGCAGCCTGGGTACGCGAAGTCGTAGGCGGGCGGGAGGACATGCCCCTGTGCCAGGGCGAGATCGATCACTGCCACCTTCTCGTCGCTCAGCAGAAGGTGAGCGGGCCGGATATTGCCGTGGATCCAGCCCCGGGCGTGGAGTTCAGCCACTGCCGAAGCGCAAGCAGCTGCTTCCGCGAGGGAGACTTCGGGCGTTGCGTCGGCCGCCCGATACGGCTTCCACGTATCCCACAGGTCCACACCCTCCCGCCAGGTCTGGACGTTCCAGGTGCCGTGTTCCCACACGCCGTAGACCGCGAAGGCGCCGAGCCGGCGGAGGACGGCACCTTCACGGGCAGGGGCCGAGGCGGTCCAGGCGCGGTCGGGTGCGGCGGGCCAGCCCACCTTCGCGAGGTGTCGGCCGTTGCTCAGCTCCACTTCCCACAACGTGCAGCCGTGTCGATGGGCGAGCAGTCTGTGGTCGTTGGGCTGGATCATGGCGCGGACGGCCTTGGGCAGCTTGTGCGGTTCATCGACAATCAAATGGAGGCTCCTTTCAAGAAGTCGGGCGCGACAAACTGCGGCAAGGCGCTCGGCGACTTCACCGATGGAGCGCATGTACTGGTACGCGTCCCGAAGCGGCCTGTCCGGCCCGGGCCGGCGGCTCAGATCCATCAGCCCGTACGCCTCGCGGTACAGGCCGCGAACCAAAGGGTCGTCGTCGAATCCCAGATCCTCGGCCAGGAGCAGCTCAAGAGCACCGATCGCCTTCCTGGTGAGTGAGCTGACTCGCATGCGGTCCGATGTAGTGCGTCCGGCCGCCAGGAGGTCGTTCACCATGTCGTCCACGACCTTCAGGTCGAGTGGCGGCTCAGCGCTTCCTGATCTCACCGAGTTCTGTGCTTTCATGCCTGCACCCTTATGGCGTTGTCCGGCTCGTTCGCCTGTCAACACCAAGCAGACCGTGCGGAGTTGGAGATCTCCACGGCGTCCATGCGGCACTCTTGATGCAGATCCGATGCACCGCCGGACACGGGCGGAGCGAGGCGGGAAAGGAGCCGCTGTGGGCCTTGCCGAGCGGCGGAAAGTCCTGGGTTTCAGTCAAGAAGCTCTTGCTCATGCGCTTGGCGTCGACCGCACCACGGTCGGCCGCTGGGAAACCGGAAAGACGGAGCTCCAGCCTCTGCTGCGCCCGAAGCTGGCCGAGCTTCTGCAAGTCGACCTTGCTGAACTTGACGCCCTGGTGGCCCAGCCACGAGCCGCCCTCCAGGAGCCCGCGCGGTCGTCGCGAAGCGACCATGACGCCCCGGGGGGCACTGACGACATGATCCGACGCGAATTCCTGCGCGTGATTGCCGTGACGGGAGCCTTGCTGGCCCTGACCGACGACGAGACGGAAGCGCTCGCGGAGGGGGTGCGTCGAGGCGCCTCCGCCGACTTCCTTCGGATGAACGACCACCTGTGGCAGGTGTATCAACTGGCCCGCTCGAAGGGCCCTGTTGCCCCGATCGTGCGCGATCAGCTCGCGGCGCTGAAGGACTGCTTGAACGGTCGCAGGCGGGCCGAGGCCCAAGAGCTCTGCGGGGCGGCGGGCGACCTCTTCCAGCTCGCCGGGGAGCTCGCGTTCGACAGGAACCAGTACTCGGACGCCGCAGCTTCGTACAACTTGGCCGCCTCGGCCAGTCACGGGGCCGGATCGTTCGACCTCTGGGCATGCGCCCTCGTGCGGCACGCGTACGTAGACCTGTACGACCACCGGTACGGCGAGGCCGCCGATGTCCTCTCGGCCGCAGCCCGAGTGGCGCGGAAGGGTGACACCCACCTGTCGACGCGGCATTGGGTCTCTGCCGTCCAGGCGGAGGTGTACGCCGGTCTCGGTGACCTGGACGGATGCGAGCGGGCCCTGGCGGAGGCCGAGAAGGTGCTGGAGCTGCCCGCACCTGTGCACAACGGCGGCTGGCTCCGTTTCGACGGCTCGCGCCTGGCGGAGGAGCGGGGTGCCCGATACGTCAGGCTCGGCAGACTGGACCTGGCCGAGCAGGCGCTGAGGAGCGCACTGGACCAGGAAGCCCTTTCCCAGGGCCAGTCGTACAGGCGCCGGGGCGCGGTGCTGACGGACCTGGCCGCCATCGGCGCGAAGCGTCGCGACCCGGACCAGGTGGTTGCGTTCGCGGGCGAGGCCCTGCGGCTGGCGAAGCAGTCATCCTCCGGCTACGTCGCCCGTAGACTCCAGTCCCTGCAAGCTGAGTTCGAGCCCCTTGGCCGCGACCACCGCATTGCCGAGCTGGGTGCCGAGATCAGCGCACTGAGCACGAGGTGACGAGAGGGGTCGGCATGTCGCAGACCGAGGGCGCGCGGCTGTTCCGTGAGGCGTGGATCGCCGGTGTACGCAAACACTTCCCCGGCGAACCGAAGGCCGGCTACGTGACGCCGTGGGACGACACCCCCGAGTGGGAGCGCACCGCCGCCGGGGCGGTACACGCCCAGATCCGCCAGTTCCTGGAACTGACCGGCGGCCACGCTTCCCGCCTCTCCCGCGAACAGAAGAGCCGCTTCGTCGCCACATGCTGGACGGCCCAGATGTACCACCACTTCAAGGACCCGAAGCCGGGCTATGTGGCCGACTGGCCCGAACTGCCGGAGTGGCAGCGGGAAACTGATGCGGACATTTTTGAGGCGGTTGAGGAGGGCGTGGGCTGAGCTCGCTGGGAAGAGTGGCTCGAAGCTTCTGATGAGCGCATGGCTCGTCGGGCTCTCAGACCGCAGCGCCGTTCGTAGCCTTGCAGAGGCTGCGAACGGCGCCTGTCTGTCAGCCCCAGGTAGTCCAGGGGACCTCGACCATCGGCTAGAAGGAGCAAGCGCTTGCCCGGTCTCGGGTAACCTAAAGGATCAAGCACGCTAAGAACGACTCATTCGGCGAGTTGTGAGAGCCTGCTCCTCTTCGTCCTACGGCTGGTCGTCGTCTCCGATATCAATGTCATCGATCATGCGGCTCCACTCATCAACGATCGTCCGGCTGTCGATGACTTTCTGAACCGCAGCTTGAATTTTCCTGAACTGCGGCCTCAGGCGACTGCTCCCCTGTGCAGCTTCTCCGACGCTGTCTGAGAAGCCTTGGAGTTGCATCGCTGATTCACGGGTCGCACTTACAAGTTGTTCGACTTCCTTGAAGAAGTCCCGGGCAACCTGCTTGTCCTCGGCAGAAAGATCCTCTTCTGCAATCCGCCTGATGAAGCCGATGACTCCCGGGTCGATTGCGGCCAACTCGGTCCAATATTTGGCCCCGAGAGCGTCGACTTCTTCCGCGGGGCCAGATAGCCGGGTGGCTAGCGCTTGGGTCACGCGCATGCGGCCCGCGAAGCCTCCTCCTCTAGAATCGGAGGCGGTCATTTCGCCAGCGGCCCATTGCGTCTCCTCACCGATGAGCGTGATGATCTCGGCGAATCTTTGAATGGTATCTTGCCAGGTCGGTAGCGCCCCCTCCATTTCTGCCATGATCTCGATGAAGCCAGGAAGCTCTTCGTCATCTTGACTCGACGGAGTCACCTCTACCGGCATTGGGGGAGGTGCCGTCTCGATAATTTCGGCAAGTCGGAGAGCAAGCTCGTGTACCGCTTGGCGATACGCGGGTGACTCCTCGTCATCCAAGCGAAGCTCGCGCCAGTCCACCCACTGCCGTCGAGCGAGGATCTCGACCACCTCATCGGCGGGCTGGCCCTCAGCTCCTTGGGTCAACTGAGGGACGTTTACGTAATGGATGGGCAGCAAGAGCTCATGCAGCCCGAGGCTGGCCGCATGCCCGGAAAACGTGATCACCTCACGCCTGCATTCTTGACTCTTAAGAAATTTTGGCGTAATGATCGGAATCAGGAAAGTGGTGCTAGTCAGGGCCGAATCGAGCCGCACCCTCCACGCGTCACCCCATTCGATCGACCTCTTATCGAGAAAGATTCCGAGTGGGTCACCGGTAATAATCTCGAAAGCGCTGGCGATGCGCTCAGATAGACGCGTGATACGCCCGCCGTCCAATTGATCATCGCGATGCGTGTAGCTCCAGAACCCTACGGGCTGTGCTGTGGTCATGCCGTGAGAGCGTAGTCCGGGGCGGGAGCGACTGCCTGCGGTTTCGGAATTTAGGTCGGCGTAGCGGCTTGGGCTGGAGCAATTTGGGGCGAGTGATCATGTCCCTTCAAGCTTCTGGTGAGTTGGGCAGTGTGTGGACCTGCCCGTTAAGGCAAGACGTTGCGGCCATGAGGGGATCGCCCAAAAGTGGCTGCCTAAGGCCGGCGAGCCGACCGCCACAGAGGGCGTCTCCCACCTCGCGCCCGCAGTCGCCGGGGGCGGGCAGCCGGGGGCGGAGACAGGAGGCAGGCCGCGCCGCAGAGGCGGCGCGCGCCCGCGCCGTGCGCGTGCGTTGATGAAGTAGAGAAAAGTCTGAGCCAGGCAGAGGCCAGGCGCTGCAGGCGCTCACGTGAACAGCGGCTCGCCCGGCGGGTTTTGAAGGATGTCCGCGAGGGCGAGTGGGTGATTCAGGTGCCTTGATACCGGCTCCTGCGCTCGGTCCGACGGGAGGGTGCCGTCCCGACGCGGCGGCCTTCTTGGCCGGCGTGTGCTGTGCGGGCGTGTGAGTCTTGGGCGTCAGGGTCATCACGCCCGTACCACGTGATCTCTGGTGTGACGCTGCCCTGGGGCGTCCGGCGCCGCACGCAAAAAGACCCCGCACCCAGCAATGAAGCTGGCGGCGGGGTCTTCGGGCACCCAATACAAGGTGCCCCCGGCAGGATTCGAACCTGCGCACACGGCTCCGGAGGCCGTTGCTCTATCCCCTGAGCTACGGGGGCGTTCACCGCGCTTGGCGGCGACGGGTTGAACACTACCAGCTCTCGTGGGGTGGCTGTGAACAGGTATTTCGCGTGGCCCGTGGGGGTCGGGTCCCCCGCAGGGGGCGGAAGTGGGGAAAACCCGGACGCGGCGACGTTCGCGGACCTAACCTCAAGATGTGTCAGGCGTGTCCGGCCGGGTGCTTGTTGTCGACGACAACAAGGTGATCCGGCAGTTGATCAGGGTCAACCTCGAGCTGGAGGGCTTCGAGGTCGTGACCGCGGCCGATGGTGCCGAGTGTCTGGAAGTGGTGCACCGGGTCTGTCCGGATGTCATCACTCTGGACGTCGTGATGCCTCGGCTCGACGGGTTGCGTACGGCCGCGCGGCTGCGGGCGGACGCGCGTACGCGGCATCTGCCGCTCGCGATCATCAGTGCCTGTACGCAGTACGAGGTCGAGACCGGGCTCGCGTCCGGTGTGGACGCGTTCCTGGCCAAGCCCTTCGAGCCGGCCGAGCTCGTCAAGGTCGTACGGCAGCTGATGCACCGGGAGGCCCCGCCGTCCGCCGACGGCAACAGGCAGCCGGGACGGGCCGGGCGGGCGGCCGGTACGAGTCGCGGCTGAGCCGCGTCAGTCGCGTCAGCGGGGGTGGGTACGGCCTTTGCCCCCCGCCCCGGTGGGGTGCGCCCTGTCCCGTCCCGCCAGCCCCTCCGGCCCCGTCGACGGCAACCGGCAGCCCGGACGGGCCGGACGAGCCGGGCGGGCTGCCGGGGCCAGCCGTGGCTGAGGGGTAGGGGGCAGGGGAGCCCCCCTCGACACGGGTAGCGTGCGCCCGTCCCAGGCATAGGCGAGCCCGACAGGCCCCCGGCCCTGCCGCACCCCGCATCCCCCGCCCCCTGGCAGGGGCCCCCGCCCCGGCCCGGCGAACCCCACCCCTCGGCCCCGCCCCACCCCGCATCCCCCGCCCCC
The DNA here is from genome assembly GCF_042737755.1 of Streptomyces sp. NPDC059994. NCBI lineage: Bacteria > Bacillati > Actinomycetota > Actinomycetes > Kitasatosporales > Streptomycetaceae > Streptomyces > Streptomyces sp. NPDC059994. The sequence continues at coordinate 146 of NZ_JBHWUR010000142.1, read as the reverse complement.
TGGCAGGGGCCCCCGCCCCGGCCCGGCGAACCCCACCCCTCGGCCCCGCCCCACCCCGCATCCCCCGCCCCCTGGCAGGGGCCCCCGCCCCGGCCCGGCGAACCCCACCCCTCGGCCCCGCCCCACCCCGCATCCCCCGCCCCCTG
>NZ_JBHWUR010000141.1:0-17489 GCF_042737755.1 Streptomyces sp. NPDC059994 | reverse complement strand
TTGGCGGCGCGGTGTGACTATCCGTTGCATCTGGGTGTGACGGAGGCGGGTCCGGCGTTCCAGGGGACGATCAAGTCGGCTGTGGCGTTCGGTGCTCTGCTGAGTCAGGGGATCGGGGACACGATCCGGGTTTCCTTGTCGGCGCCGCCGGCGGAGGAGATCAAGGTGGGGATGCAGATTCTGGAGTCGTTGAATCTGCGTCAGCGTCGTCTGGAGATCGTGTCGTGTCCGTCGTGTGGTCGGGCGCAGGTGGATGTGTACAAGTTGGCGGAGGAGGTCACGGCGGGTCTTGAGGGCATGGAGGTGCCTTTGCGGGTCGCGGTGATGGGGTGTGTGGTGAACGGGCCGGGTGAGGCGCGTGAGGCGGATCTGGGTGTGGCCTCGGGCAATGGCAAGGGTCAGATCTTCGTCAAGGGTGAGGTGATCAAGACGGTTCCCGAGTCGAAGATCGTCGAGACGCTGATCGAAGAGGCGATGAAGATCGCCCAGGAGATGGAGGGGGAGGGCGTCGCCTCCGGCGCCCCGAGCGTCACCGCGCGGGGCTGACCGGCACCACGGAGAGCTGAACGGGATCCGAAGGGGGCTCCAGCGTGACGATCTTGGAGAATGTTCGGGGGCCGCACGATCTGAAGGCGCTGGACGGCGCCCAACTCGCCGCGCTGTCACAGGAGATCAGGGATTTCCTGGTCCACGCGGTGGCGCGGACCGGGGGCCATCTGGGGCCCAATCTGGGGGTGGTGGAGCTCTCCATCGCCCTCCACCGGACCTTCGACTCGCCGGTCGACCGCATCCTGTGGGACACCGGGCACCAGAGTTACGTACACAAACTGCTCACCGGGCGCCAGGACTTCTCGAAGCTGCGCTCCAAGGGCGGGCTCTCCGGCTACCCCTCGCGCGCCGAGTCCGAGCACGACGTCATCGAGAACTCGCACGCCTCGACCGTGCTCGGCTGGGCCGACGGACTCGCCAAGGCCAACAGCGTCCTGAACAGGGACGCCCATGTCGTCGCGGTCATCGGCGACGGCGCGCTCACCGGCGGCATGGCCTGGGAGGCCCTCAACAACATCGCGGCCGCCCGGGACCGGCCGCTGATCATCGTCGTCAACGACAACGAGCGCTCCTACGGCCCGACCATCGGCGGCCTCGCCAACCACCTGGCGACCCTGCGCACCACCGACGGGTACGAGCGGTTCCTGGCCTGGGGCAAGCAGGTGCTCCAGCAGACACCGGTGGTGGGGCGGCCGCTGTACGAGTCGCTGCACGGCGCCAAGAAGGGGTTCAAGGACGCGTTCGCGCCGCAGGGCATGTTCGAGGACCTGGGACTGAAGTACGTGGGGCCCATCGACGGGCACGACATCGAGGCCGTCGAGTCGGCGCTGCGGCGAGCCAGGCGCTTCCACGGCCCCGTCCTGGTGCACTGCCTCACCGAGAAGGGGCGCGGCTACCAGCCGGCCCTGGACGACGAGGCCGACCGCTTCCACGCGGTGGGCGCGATGGACCCGCTGACCTGCGAGCCGCTGACGCCGTCCAACGGCCCCTCCTGGACCACGGTGTTCGGCAGGGAGCTGGCCGCGCTCGGCGAGGAGCGGCCGGACATCGTGGCGATCACCGCCGCGATGCTCCACCCCACCGGGCTCACCGAGTTCGCCGCGCGCTTCCCGGACCGGATCTGGGACGTGGGCATCGCCGAGCAGCACGCGGCCGTCTCGGCGGCCGGGCTCGCCACCGGCGGCCTTCACCCCGTCGTCGCCGTCTACGCCACCTTCCTCAACCGCGCCTTCGACCAGGTCCTGATGGACGTCGCCCTGCACCGGTGCGGGGTGACGTTCGTCCTGGACCGGGCCGGGGTCACCGGCGTCGACGGCGCCTCGCACAACGGCATGTGGGACCTCTCCGTCCTCCAGGTCGTGCCCGGGCTGCGGATCGCGGCCCCGCGCGACGCGGCCGAGCTGCGGGCCCAGCTGCGTGAGGCGGTCGAGGTCGACGACGCCCCGACGGTGCTCCGCTTCCCCAAGGAGCCGGTCGGCCCGGACCTCCCCGCGCTGGACCGCATCGGCTCCATGGACGTGCTGCGCCGCGACGAGGACGCGGAGGTGCTGCTCGTGGCGGTCGGGGTGCTCGCGCCCGTCTGCCTCCAGGCCGCCGATCTGCTCGCCGGGCGCGGCATCGGGTGCACGGTGGTGGACCCCCGGTGGGTCAAGCCCGTCGACGAGCAGCTGGCGCCGCTGGCCGAGCGGCACGCGCTGGTCGCGGTCGTGGAGGACAACATCCGTACCGGCGGCGTCGGGTGGGCCGTCGGGCAGGCCCTGCGGGACGCCGGGGTGGACACCCCGCTGCGCGGCTTCGGCATCCCCGAGCAGTTCCTCGCGCACGCCAAGCGCGCCGAGGTCCTCGCCGACATCGGGCTCACCCCGGTGGAGATCGCGGGACGGATCAGCGCCGCGCTGGCGGCGCGCCAGGACGCCGCCGCGGCGGCCGAGAAGGAGAGCGACGCATGACCGACGGCGGACCCAAGGGCTTCGACCTGGCCCGGCTCCTCGCCGAGCGCGGGGCCGAGCGCTACGAGCTGCACACCAAGTACCTCAACCACCAGCTGCCGCGCATGCTGCACACCATCGGCTTCGACAAGGTCTACGAGCGGGCCGAGGGCGCGTACTTCTGGGACGCGGACGGCCAGGACTACCTGGACATGCTCGCGGGGTTCGGGGTGATGGGCCTGGGCCGCCACCACCCCGTGGTGCGCAAGGCACTCCACGACGTGCTGGACGCCTCGCTCGCGGACCTCACCCGCTTCGACTGCCAGCCGCTGCCCGGCCTGCTCGCCGAGAAGCTGCTCGCCCACAGCCCGCACCTGGACCGGGTGTTCTTCGGCAACAGCGGTACGGAGGCGGTGGAGACCGCCCTGAAGTTCGCCCGGTACGCCACCGGCCGGCCCAGGGTCCTGTACTGCTCCCACGCCTTCCACGGGCTGACCACCGGCGCGCTCTCGGTCAACGGCGAGTCGGGCTTCCGCGACGGCTTCGCCCCGCTGCTGCCCGACACGGCGGTCCCGCTCGGTGATCTCGCGGCCCTTGAGCGGGAGTTGAAGCACGGCGACGTGGCCGCGCTGATCGTGGAGCCGGTCCAGGGCAAGGGCGTCCACGAGGCGCCGCCCGGCTATCTGCTCGCCGCGCAGGAGCTGCTCCACAAGCACAAGGCGCTGCTGATCGCGGACGAGGTGCAGACCGGGCTCGGCAGGACCGGCGACTTCTACGCGTACCAGCACGACAAGGGCGTCGAGCCGGACCTGGTCTGTGTCGCCAAGGCGCTCTCCGGCGGCTATGTGCCGGTCGGCGCGACCCTCGGCAAGGAGTGGATCTTCAAGAAGGTCTACTCGTCGATGGACCGGGTCCTGGTCCACTCCGCCAGCTTCGGCTCCAACGCCCAGGCGATGGCGGCGGGGCTGGCGGTGCTCGCGGTGATGGAGGACGAGGACGTCGTCGCCAACGCGCGCGCCACGGGCGAGCTCCTGAGGTCCCGGCTCGCCGCGCTGGTCGACCGCTACGAGCTGCTGCACGACGTGCGCGGGCGCGGGCTGATGATCGGCATCGAGTTCGGCAAGCCCTCCTCGATGCGGCTGCGCGGACGCTGGACCATGCTCCAGACCGCCCGCAAGGGCCTCTTCTCTCAGATGGTCGTGGTGCCGCTGCTCCAGAAGCACCGCATCCTCACCCAGGTCTCCGGCGACCATCTGGAGGTGATCAAGCTGATCCCGCCGCTGACGATCGGCGAGCCCGAGGTGGACCGGTTCGTCGACGCGTTCACCGCCGTCATGGACGACGCGCACGGCGGCGGAAGCCTGATGTGGGACTTCGGCCGGACCCTGGTCAAGCAGGCGGTCGCCAACCGGTAGACGGTTTTGCCTCTGGGGCAAAAAATTTGCCCCAGCGGCAACCCGCTGACTGAATGGAGTGCATGAGCACTCCCGCCGAAGGCGCCGGGGAGCCGGCCGGCCCCGCGCTCCCCGATGTCGCCCCGCGCCTGCGCGACCTGCGGCGCCGCCGCGGCCTCACCCTGGAGGCCGCCGCCCCGCGCGCCGGTCTCTCACCGGCGCACCTCTCCCGCCTTGAGACGGGCGCCCGCCAGCCCTCGCTGCCGATGCTGCTGGCGCTCGCCCGTACCTACGGTACGACGGTTTCCGAGCTGCTCGGCGAGATGCCGCCCGAGCGCGAACCCGTCATCCGGGGCGGCCGTGCCGAGCCCGCCGAGGCCGACGGCTGGACCTACCACCGGGCGGGCCACCCGGGCCGGGCCATGCAGGCCCTGCGCGTGGAGGTCCCGTACGGCACCCAGCGCGAGCTCGTCCGCGTCCACCCCGGCGAGGAGTGGCTCCACGTCCTGTCCGGGCGGCTGCGGCTCACCCTCGGCGACGCCACGCACGAACTCGACCCCGGCGACAGCGCGCACTTCGACTCGCTCACCCCGCACCGGATCTCCGCCGTCTCGCACGGCGGGGCCGCGTTCCTGTTCGTCCACACCCTGCTCCAGAGCCCCGATCCGTATCCGCACCACCCGCACGGCTGAGAGGTACGCCATGTCGCAGAACCAGGGACGGTCCGACGCGAGCACCCAGGAGACGAAGTTCCCCCGGGGGCTCGTGGTCCGGCTCTTCGCCTACTTGATCGCGGGCCACATCTTCGCGGCCTTCCTCTACCTTCTGTTCACGATCGGCAAGTAACCCGCCACGCGGCTCACGCCGCGTCCTGCACCAAGCGGTCCCGCAGCCGCTCGCGGGTCTCGGCCGTGAGGCCCAGGCCCTCGGTCAGATAGCGGTCGGTGGTGCCCCAGGTCTCCTCGATGGTGTCGAAGGCCGCGTGCAGATAGCTGGCGCGGGCGTCGAAGAGGGGGTTGAGCAGCTCCACGATCTCCGCGCTCATCCCGGCCGCGGAGGTGTCGCTGCGGTGCATCTTGTAGCGGCGGTGCGGGTCGTTGGACTTGAGGTAGTCCGCCTCGATGGCCTCCCGCTCGACGCCCACCGCGAGCAGCGACACCGCGATCGAGAGCCCGGCGCGGTCCTTGCCCGCCGCACAGTGCATCAGCGCCGGGACGCTGTCCTCTGCGAGCGCGTGCAGCACCCGGCTGTGCTCGGCCGTGCGCTCGCGGATGATCGTCCGGTACGAGCGGGACATCCGGTCGGCGCCCCGGCCGTCGGAGAGGACCGACCGCAGCTGGTTGATGTCGCCGTCGCGGACCATCTTCCAGAACTCGGCCCCGTCGGCGGGGTCCGTCAGCGGTATGTTCACATTGCGCACCCCCGGCAGGTCCACGTCCGGCCCCTCCAGCTTCTGGTCCGCCGCGTTGCGGAAGTCGAAGATGGTGTGCAGCCCGAGGGTGGCGAGGAAGGCAGCGTCCTGCTCGGTCGCGTGTGCCAGGTGGCCGCTGCGGAAGAGCCGTCCGTGCCGCAGCCGGCGGCCGTCCACGGTCGGCAGTCCGCCCACATCACGGAAGTTGCGCACCCCGGAGAGCTCGGGTTCGGTCGAAGGGACCTGCGGAGTCTGCTGCGTCACGTTCGCTCCTGATGTGGTTCGAAAAAAGATCACGCCGCTCGATCCGACGATACGACATGGGTTCCCGGGGCAATCATCTCGACGGCCCGACCGGAAGGCGACCCCCTCGCACCCGTTGCCCTCGCGGCGAAGGACCCCCGATCCTGTTGTTGGTGTTCGTGCCTGTGCGTACCTGTGCGGAACTGGGGAGTCGCGATGATCGAGACTACGGACGACGGACGGGTGTGGCTGCTCTCCGGCCGCACCAGCGGCTATGCGCTGCACCTCACGGACCACGGGGAACTCCTGCACCTCCACTGGGGCCCGCGCCTGGCCCTCGCCGACGCCGAGGCACTGGCCGCCCAGCCCCTGCCGCCCTACTGGCCCTTCGAGTCACCACTGGATGGCCAGGAGGAATACGTGGTGGAGGGCGGGCCCCGATTCGCGCGCCCCGCGCTCTCCGTACGGACCCCTCGGGTGCGCGGCACCGAGTGGACCTTCGCGGACGCCGTGGCCGACGGCGACGAACTGCGGCTGCGCTGCACCGACGCGGTGCACGGCCTGGGGCTCACCCTGCACTACCGGATGCGCGACGACGCCGACGTCGTCGAGCGCTGGGCGACCGTCGCCCACGAGGGCACGGCCGGGGACCCGGACCTGGAGCTGCTGCGGGCCGACGCGGCCGTGTGGACGCTGCCGCTGCGCGACGGCTGGCGGCTCAGCCAGCTGCACGGCCGCTGGGCGGCCGAGTCCCGGCTCGTACGGGCCGACCTCACCCCGGGCGACAAGGTGCTCGGCAGCCGCCGCGGCCACACCGGCCACCAGCACCTGCCCTGGGTCGCCCTGGACGCCGAGGGCACCGCCACCGAGGAGAGCGGCGAGGTGTACGGGTGCGCGCTCGGCTGGTCCGGGTCCTGGCGCATCGCCGTCCAGCACCTGCCGGACGGCCGGGTGCAGATCAGCGGCGGCGCCGGGTACGACGACTCCGGGCTGCTGTCCCTCGCGCCCGGCGATTCGTACACCACACCGGTCTTCGCCGGGCTGTGGAGCCCGGACGGCTTCGGCGGAGCCAGCCGGGAGTGGCACGCCTGGCAGCTGGCCCGGGTGATCCCGGATGCCGAGCGGGTGCGGCCGGTGCTCTTCAACTCCTGGGAGGCCACCGGGTTCGACATCTCCGAGCCGCAGCAGCGGGCGCTGGCGCACCGGGCGGCCGCGATGGGCGTCGAGCTGTTCGTCATCGACGACGGCTGGTTCGGGGACCGCACCCATGACGCGGCCGGGCTCGGCGACTGGACGCCCAACCCCGAGCGCTTCCCCGGCGGCCTCAAGCCGCTGGCCGACGAAGTGCACGCGCTGGGCATGCGGTTCGGGATCTGGGTCGAGCCGGAGATGGTCAACGCCGACAGCGCGCTGTACCGGGCGCACCCGGAGTGGGTGCAGCACCAGAGCGGACGCCGGCGCACCGAGTTCCGCAACCAGCTCGTGCTCAACCTGGCCCGCCCGGACGTCCAGGAGTACCTCTGGGAGCAGCTGGACGGACTCCTTTCGAGCGCGCCCGTCGACTATGTGAAGTGGGACTTCAACCGCTGCTTCACCGACGCGGGCTGGCCCGGCGAGGAGTATCCGCAGAAGCTCTGGATCGAGCATGTCCGGGCGCTGTACGGCCTGTTGGACCGGCTGCGGGCCGCGCACCCCTCGGTCGACTTCGAGTCCTGCTCGGGCGGCGGCGGCCGGATCGACCTCGGCATCCTCTCCCGTACGGACCAGGTGTGGACCTCCGACAACACCGACCCGCTGGACCGGCTCGCCATCCAGGACGGCTTCAGCCAGCTGCACCCGGCCCGGGTCATGGCCGCCTGGGTCACCGACAGCCCCAACACCCTGCTCAACGGCCGCCGCAGCAGCCTGCGCTTCCGCTTTGTGAGCGCGATGGCCGGAGCGCTCGGCATCGGCGGCGACCTCACCCGATGGAGCGAGGCCGAACTGGCCGAGGCGCGCGGGTGGGTGGAGCTGTACAAGGCGATCCGGCCGGTGGTGCAGCTCGGGGCCCAGTACCGGCTGCGGCCGCCGCGCGGGGGGCTCAGCGCCGTCCAGTACGTACGCGGCGACGACACCGTGGTCCTCGCCCATCTCCAGGCCCAGCGCTACGGCGAGCGTCCCCCGGCCGTACGGCTGCGCGGCCTGGACCCGGCGGCGGCCTATCGGTGCCTCGACACCGGGGCCGTACACAGGGGAGCGGTATTGCTGCACCGGGGTCTGGACACCGGGCTGCGGGGCGATCTTGATGCGGCGGTGTTCCGTTTCCGGCGGCTTGGCGAACTCCCGGCATAAGGAATTCGCGTTCTTGGCGCACTGAAGATCTCCATCGGGATGCACTGACCAAAAGTGGACAGAAGGGTGATAGGTGGCGGGAAGGGGTGAATCGACTAGAACTTTCACCCGGATTGGGCGATTTGATGGCTCCTGTCCATCTCCCTGGCGGGAAGGGGAGGTTGCCCGTGAGCAGCGTCATACCCGTGACGTTCCGTGGTGGCAGCCCCGAATGAATCCCCCGTTCCGGCGGGGCCTGTTGGGAATTCCGGTCGACGCAGGGTGACCGGAATTCCCGGAGGAATTCCCGGCCGGGAATGCCGAAGGCGAATGGGTACTTGTCGTGACCCACCGGGCTCGCTTACGGTCACCGCAATCCGGGTGGACCGCCGAATCCTGCCACCGCTCGGAATCCGCACCCATCCACGCGTGGCAGGAGCGGGGGACCCAGGTAAGCGCCGTCCGGAACTCCGGCACGGCTCGGGGTGAAGCCGGAACACCGCACGCGGTGCCCGGCCGGGCAGCTCCAGCCCGAACCCGACAGCTCACCTCGCAGGCGCCGGAGAGGAATCCGCCATGCCCGCGAAGGGTAAGCACCGCCGTCCCAAGTCCAGCCCGATATCCCGGGGCATGGTCGCCGCCGGTACGGGCGGCGCCGCGCTCGCCATCCCGCTGCTGGGCGCCACCGGCGCGCACGCCGCGGTGAAGACCGCCGCCCCCGCCACCGCGCCCCAGCAGGCCGTCCGCGCCGCCGGGACCTTCACCGCCGCTCCGGCCGCCGCCCCGCAGGCCGTGCCCACCACGTACAAGGTCAAGAGCGGCGACTGCCTGTCGCAGATCGCCCAGGACCACCGGCTCGGCGGCTGGCAGCGGCTCTACAAGGACAACCGCGAGGTCGTCGGCTCCGACCCGGCGCTGATCCGCCCGGGCATGAAGCTCACCCTCGGGGCCAAGGCCCCGGGCGGCGGCGCGTCGCACGGCTCCGCCAAGGCGAGCGGTTCGCACGCCTCCGGTACGAAGAAGTCCGCCCCCCGCACGCCGAAGTCCTCCCCGGCCGCCTCCGCCCCCAAGGCGGCCGCCGCCGACACCTCCTCGTCCGCCACCGCGAACCAGGGCTCCGCCTCCGGCTTCCGCGCGCCGCTCGACAGCGTGAGCATCGGCACCCCGTACCGCATGGCCGGATCCATGTGGTCCAGCGGCTACCACACGGGCGTCGACTTCGCGGCCGACACCGGCACCACGGTGAAGGCGGTCGGCGCGGGCACGGTCGTCTCGGCCGGCTGGGGCGGCGCGTACGGCAACCAGGTCGTCATCCGGCACGCCGACGGCATGTACTCCCAGTACGCCCACCTCTCGCAGTTCTCCGTCTCGGCCGGGCAGACCGTGACCGAGGGCCAGCAGCTCGGGCTCTCCGGCGCCACCGGCAACGTCACCGGCCCGCACCTGCACTTCGAGATCCGCACCACGCCCGACTACGGCTCCGACGTCGACCCGCTCGCCTACCTCCGCCAGCAGGGCGCGAACCTCTGACGGCCGTTTGCCCGTCGGTAATTGGCGCGTATTCCCGCTGCGGGAAACTGACCGGGTGGTCTATATCACCCATCGTCAACCCCTCCTTACGGTCGCGTAGGTCACACCCATAAGGGAAAGATGTGGTCTCGTGGCAGACGATTCGAGATCATTCAGCAGCGGTACGTTCGGGTCGTACACGGCGCTCGGCGACAGCTTCACGGAAGGCGTCGGCGACCCCGGCCCGGACGGGGCGTTCGTCGGCTGGGCGGACAGGTTCGCCGTGCTACTGGCAGACCAGCGACCGGAGGGGGCCTTTCGCTACGCTAATCTCGCGGTCCGCGGCAGGCTCCTCGACCAGATCGTCGAGGAGCAGGTGCCGCGGGCCAAGGAGCTCGCGCCCGACCTGGTGAGCTTCTGCGCGGGGGGCAACGACATCATCCGGCCGGGCAGCGACCCGGACGACGTGGCCGAGCGCTTCGAGCGCGCCGTGGCCGACTTGAAGAGCGCGATCCCGACGGTCATGGTGACCACCGGGTTCGACACGCGCGGGGTGCCGGTCTTCAAGCATCTGCGGGGCAAGGTCGCCACATACACCGCGCACGTGCGCTCCATCGCGGACCGCTACGGGTGCCCGGTGCTCGACCTGTGGTCGCTCAAGTCCGTTCAGGACAGGCGGGCGTGGGACGGCGACCGGCTGCATCTGTCGCCGGAGGGGCACACCCGGGTCGCACTGCGCGCCGCCCAGGTGCTCGGGCTGCAGATCCCGGCCGACCCGGACCAGGCGTGGCCCCCGCTGCCGCCGCGCAACACCCTGGACGTGCGGCGCGACGACATCCACTGGGCGCGCGAGCACCTGGTGCCGTGGATCGGACGACGGCTGCGCGGCGAGAGCTCGGGCGACCACGTGGAGCCCAAGCGCCCGGATCTGCTGCCTCTCTGACGCATCATCAGCTCCGTATCGGAGCAGCTTTCCTCGGAGCAGCTTTCCTCGGTGCGGTGCGGTGCGGTGCGGTGCGGCCCCGCGCCCCTATAGGGGTGCGGGGCTGTGGCATGTGCGGCTCTGCCGGGACGGGGGTCGCCCTGTTCGAGCGAAGCCGCGAACTTGGGGGAGCGGCCAGCCACAGACGGCCCGCAGCCGAATCACCGCTGCGCCAGCAGCCTCCGCTCCGTCTCCGGGTCGAGTCCGACCCGGGGGCGGTCCGGCCGCTGCGGAGCCTCGCCGCCGATCGATTCGAGCCAGGCCCAGGTGTCGGCGACCGTCTCCTCGACGGGACGGCAGCGCAGCCCCGACAGCACGGCCTTCCATACGTTCGAGCCGTGCATCGTGCGGTGCAGCTCGCCCGGCGGAATCCACACCGGCAGGTGGTTCCAGGGCTCGACCCCGGCGGCCAGGATCGCCTCCGGGTCCGTCCAGCGCAGCTCCGCGCCGCCGCCGGTGACCCGTACGCATGCCTCAAGGAGCTCGCCCATGGTGGTGTGGTCCGGCGGGGAGACCAGGTTGTACGGGCCGCAGAGCCCGAAGTCGGCCGCGCTCACGATCCACTCCGCCAGGTCCCGGGCGTCGATGAACTGGACCGGCAGATCGCGCGGCCCCGGCGCGAGCACCTCGCCGCCGCGCGCCATGCGCCCCAGCCACCACGGCAGCCGCCCGATGTTCTCCCACGGGCCGAGGATCAGCCCCGCGCGCACCAGGAGCGAGCGGTCCGGGCCGAACTCCTGGACGGCGGCGAGCTCGCCGCCGCGCTTGGCCCGCGGATAGTCCACCTCGTCCCCGGCGTCGGGCGAGCCCTCGACCGGCGGCGCGGCCTCGTCGGCCGCGGCCGGGACCGGGTCCGCGTACACGGACCGGCTCGACACATAGACGTACCGGGCGGCGCGCCCCTCGGCGAGCAGCCGCGCGGCGTCGCGCACCGCCGAGGGCGCCCCCGACCAGGTGTCCACGACCACGTCCCACCGCCCGTCGGTCAGCGCCGCCAGGCCGCCCTCGGCCGTCCGGTCGCCGAGCAGTGTGCGCACACCCTCGGGCGGCTCGTGGCGGCCCCGGTGGAAGACCGTCACCTCGTGCCCGCGCGCCACCGCGGCCTCGGCCACGGCGCGGCCGACAAATTCCGTACCACCCAGTATCAGCAGCTTCATGGCCGCAACTCTGCCTGCCGGAACGGGTCCTGAGAAGCGTTGCATGCTGAGGGCGAAATCCTGGCCGTGTCCACGCGCGGCCCAGGGGAGCGTCAGGGGCGGTAGAGCTGGCCGGGCTTCGGGGCGGCGGGGGTGAGCAGCTGGGGCACGGTCACGAAGGTGAAGCCGCGCGCTTTGAGGGCGTCGATGATCCCGGGCACGGCGGGCACGGTCCCGTCGTAGATGTCGTGCAGCAGGATGATGCCGTCGCGGTCGGCCTGGTCGAGGATGCGCTCGGTGATCAGGGCCGAGTCGTTGGTGGAGTAGTCCTTGGCGGTCGCGCTCCACAGGATCTGCGAGAGCCCCAGCTCCTTGCTGACCTTGGTGACTTCCTTGTTGGTGCGGCCCTGCGGCGGCCGCATCAGGACCGGCTTGCGGCCGGTCAGCTTGGCCACCGCCTCCTGGGTGCGGTTGAGCTCGGTGCGTATCTCGTCGGGCTTCAGGTTGTCCAGACGCTCGTGCGACCAGGTGTGGTTGGCGACCTCGTGCCCCTCGGCGGCGATGCGGCGCACGGTGTCGGGGTACTTCTCGACGTGGTTCCTGCCGAGCAGGAAGAAGGTGGCGTGCACCTTCTTCTCCTTGAGCGTGTCGAGCAGTTGGGGCGTCTTCTCGCCCGGCCCGGCGTCGAAGGTCAGGGCTATGCATTTGGCCTTGCGGCAGTCGACCCCGGCGGCGGTGCCCGCGTCGGCACCCGCCGCGGCCTTGCTGTCGAGCGCGTCGTTGCGGGCGGAGCGCGGCGAGACGGCGCCGTCGGAGCAGCCGGTCAGCGTCAGGCCGAGTGCGGCCACGGCGACCAGCGCGGCGGCCGCCCGCCCCCGGGCACGACGCACTTCGGAATTGCTGCTGCGCATGACGCGACTCCCCTTCGGCCTGGACCAGAACATGGCGGGGACTATACGTGAGGTGTATACACGGCATGCATAGTGGGGTGGCCCCAAGCGGCCCAGGGCTCGTACGGGCCCTGCGGGCAGGCGATCGGCTACTTGCGGCGGGACCCGGCCGGGCCCGAGCCCCTGCGCCGGGAGGCGCCGGGCTTGCCGGACGGGCCGCCCTTACGGCCGGAGGCGGCCGGGGTGGCGTCCTTGCGCCCGGACGGCGCGGGCGGGGCCGAGGTGCCCTTGTCCCAGTGCGACGGGCGCTCCAGGCCCCCCGGCAGCACAGTCCCCGCGTCGCCCCGCGCCGCGTTGACCTGCGTCTGGGTGAGGAAGAGGCAGTCGGTGAGGTCCGCCCCGGCGAGGTCCGCGTCGCGGAAGTCCGCTCCGATCACATCGGCGAGCCGCAGATCCGCCCCGCTCAGATCGGCCGCGATGAGATACGCGCCGCGCAGGTCCGCACCACGCAGATCCGCGCCCCTGAGCCGGGCCCCGAACAGATCGGCGCCCCTGCGGTCCTTCTTCTTGCCCCGGACCTCGGCGCGTACCAGCTCGCTGGTGCGCAGCAGCAGGGCGTTCACCTCGGCGCGGTGCGCGGCCACGTCCAGCTCCAGGAGCGTGTCCACCGCGCTGAGCGTCAGGCGCTCGATCCTCTCCCGCGCGGCCGCCACCTGGCGGTGGACCGGGCGCGCCGCCGGGCGGGCCTGCGCCTCGGCGAGGTACCAGAGCAGCTCGTGGAGCTGGCGCATCACCGGGAGCGCCGCGAACATCTGCCGCGACCCGTCCGGGGACTCCCGCCAGTTCCGGCCGACAAAGGTGACCTGGGAGATCTTCTGGCCCGCGCCGAAGCAGTCGTACACCGTGCACCCCTGGAAACCCCTGGGGCGCAGCTTGTCGTGGATGCCGCAGCGGAAGTCCTGCCCGAGGTTGGCGCAGGGGTCGCCGGCGGCCTTGTCGACGGCGAAGTCCGTGGACCGCGAGAACGCGAGCGCCACGCAGCACAGGCCGAAGCAGTTCGCACAGTCGGCCCGCAGCGCGGAGCGGTCGTCCGCCGGTCCGGGCGCCGCGGCGACCTGCTCATGTACGCGGTTCTCGGATGTCTCGGACAAGGCGGGCATTCTCCTGTGGTGTCGATCGGCCCGGGCGGCCGCGGCGGGATGTGCCACAGGCCCGGCGCGGGCATACGGGCAGGCCGAGCCTATCGCCCGGCCGGAGCGCCCAGAGGGCGGCGGCGGGGCTACGCGGCCTCGTCGAGATCGGCGGTCGTGGCCGCCGCCCACAGCGTGAGCAGCCGCTCGTACTCCTCCGAGGGCCAGCCGCCGTCCGGGTCCGCGCTGTCGACGAGCTCGCGAATCGCCTCATTGGCGGCTTCGGCGTCCGGCAGTACGGGACCAGGGAGGTGGGCGGTAGGGGACATGCGTCCAGCCTAAGCGCACGGTCGGACGATCGGCCCCGAATAGTCACTGCCAAGTCCATCACACCGTCGTCAGCCATCCCCCACACCACCTTCACCGCGCGCGCGGGAATCGGGGGTGGGCGCGCGCTGTTCCAGTGGCCATGACGGCATTCGACGCACACGAGGAAGCACTGCTCAAGCTGGTCGCGGCGGAGAAGGGCGGCGTCCTCGCCACCCTCAAGCGCGACGGGCGCCCCCAGCTTTCCAACGTGAACCACGCGTACTACGCGGAGGAGGGCGTGATCAAGGTCTCCCTCACCGACGACCGCGCCAAGACGAAGAACCTGCGCCGCGACCCGCGCGCCAGCTACCACGTCACCAGCGACGACCGCTGGGCCTGGACCGTGGCCGAGGGCGTGGCGGACCTCTCCCCGGTGGCCGCCGACCCGCACGACGCGACCGTCGAGGAACTCATTCAGCTGTACCGGGACGTCCAGGGCGAGCACCCGGACTGGGAGGACTACCGGCGGGCCATGGTCCGCGACCGGCGCGTGGTGCTCCGGCTGCGGGTGGGGCGTGCCTACGGGCAGCCGCGTGCCTGAGCTGCCCCCGGCGGGTCGCTGCCGCGTAACGGCGCCCCGCGTGGTGCTCCGGCTGCGGGTGGAGGGTGCCTACGGGCAGCCGCGTGCCTGAGCCGCCCCCGGCGGGTCGCTGCCGCGTAACGGCGCCCCGCGTGGTGCTCCGGCTGCGGGTGGGGCGTGCCTACGGGCAGCCGCGTGCCTGAGCCGTCCCCGGCGGGTCGCTGCCGCGTAACGGCGCCGTTCCCGCGTTGTCGTACCCGCCGCACATAATGGAACGACCCCCGAGCCCCAGGAGGTGCCGTGACCGGCGCTGGTTCTCTGCTCCCACTCCGCTCCCGGCTGCGCGAGCTGCGCCCCGCCGCGTTCGGGGCCGACCCGGCGGGGGAGCGTCTGGAGCGGATCCGCCGCTCGCCCAACTTCGCGGACGGGGTCTTCCAGAACCCGGAGGGCGCACGGACGCGGCCGTCCGGCTCGATGGTGGAGTTCGCCAAGATCTACTTCGAGAAGGAGCAGCGGGCCCTGCGCGCCCCGGTGGGCAACATCCCGGTGCACGCGACGACGCTCGCCGACCTCGCCAGGCCGCCCGCCACCGGACTGCGGCTCACCTGGATGGGGCACTCCAGTGTCCTCGCCGAGATCGACGGCCGCCGGGTGCTCTTCGACCCGGTGTGGGGCGAGCGCTGTTCCCCCTTCGCCTTCGCCGGGCCCAAGCGCCTGCACCCGGTGCCCGTCCCGCTGGCCGCACTCGGCCCCGTGGACGTCGTGGTCATCTCGCACGACCACTACGACCATCTGGACCTGCCCACCATCCGCGCCCTGGCGGGTACGGGGACGGTGTTCGCGGTCCCGCTCGGTGTCGGCGCCCATCTGGAGTACTGGGGCGTCCCGGCCGACCGCATCCACGAGCTCGACTGGAACGAGTCGACGAAGGTCAACGGGCTCAGCCTCAGCGCCACCCCCGCGCGCCACTTCTGCGGCCGCGGCCTGCGCAACCAGCAGCACACGCTGTGGGCCTCCTGGGCCGTCACCGGTCCCGAGCACCGGATCTACCACAGCGGTGACACCGGCTACTTCGACGGCTTCAAGGACATCGGCGCCGAGCACGGCCCGTTCGACGCCACGATGATCCAGATCGGCGCGTACAGCGAGTTCTGGCCGGACATCCATATGACTCCGGCCGAAGGCATGCGGGCCCACCTCGACCTCCAGGGCGGCCGGCCGCACGGCGTGATGCTCCCGATCCACTGGGGCACCTTCAACCTCGCCCCGCACCCGTGGGCCGAGCCGGGCGAGGGGACGATGGCCGCCGCCGCGGCGGCCGGCACCGGGATCGCGCTGCCCATCCCGGGTGAACCCTTCGAACCCACCTCGGAAAACGTGCCGTCCGCGCCCTGGTGGCGCCCGGTCGCGCCGACCCCGGCGGGCGGCTGGCCGGTGCACACCCGCAAGCCCGCCAGGGCGGGAGAACAGGAGGCGGCGCCGGTCGTCTCCTAGGAGATGTGCCGGCATTTCGCGCTGCTGTACGAGGCGTCATACCAGAGCGGGACGCGGCAGGGGGAACTTTTCCAACTGCGCACCGAGGGTGATGGGTTGACCACTACTGTGAGTGGCCGATGATCAACGCGGGCCCATACCGGTTGAGTTGGGCCCGGGACCACGATCTCTGGGACCCCACGTACCGAGGACGCAGATGTCTCATCTTCGCGCACCCGCCGCGCGGTCCGAACGCCGCGAGGGCGGGCGGCACGGACGTACGGCACACCGGCCGCAGCCCCCGGCCGCACCCGCGAGCGCCCCGGCTCCGGCGGGCCGGCCACCCAGCGGGCAGCGGCCGGCCACCGGGGGCCGCATACGACCCCAGCTGCTGCGCACCGCGGTGCTGCCCGCCGTGGCCGCCGTGCTGTGCGGCGCGGCCGCCGTCGTCTTCACCCTCCACTCCACCCACGCCCACCCCTCCAAGATGCTCTGGGCGGCGCTCGGCGGCATGGCGGTCCTCGCCGCCGCGTCCGTGGCGGCCGCCGCGGTGGGCGCCGACCGGGCCGCCAAGACCGTGCTCGGCCGCGCCAACGGGCTGCGCCGGGGCAGCGCCCGCTCGGCCGCCGACCTGCACACGGTGGTCGACGGACTGCGCCGCGGCGAGGGCCCGCCCACCCGTCGCGGACCCGTTCAGCTCCCGCCGGACGCCGATGAGTTCGAGCTCCTGGCGCACGAGCTGACCCGGTCCCACGAGGCGGCCGTGACCGCTGTGGTGCAGGCCTCGCAGCTCTCCAGCAGCGTCGGCAACGAGCAGAAGGTCGAAGTCTTCGTCAATCTGGCCCGTCGGCTCCAGTCCCTCGTCCACCGCGAGATCCAGCTCCTGGACGAGCTGGAGAACGAGGTCGAGGACCCCGAGCTGCTCAAGGGCCTGTTCCACGTCGACCACCTCGCCACCCGTATCCGCCGGCACGCGGAGAACCTCGCCGTCCTCGGCGGCGCCATCTCCCGCCGCCAGTGGTCCCACCCGGTGACCATGACCGAGGTGCTGCGCTCCTCGATCGCCGAGGTCGAGCAGTACCCCCGGGTCAAGCTGGTGCCGCCGATCGACGGCACGCTGCGCGGCCACGCGGTCGCCGACGTCATCCACCTCCTCGCCGAACTCGTCGAGAACGCCACGCTGTTCTCCGCCCCGCACACCCAGGTGCTGCTGCGCGCCCAGCTGGTGACCGCCGGGCTCGCCGTCGAGGTCGAGGACCGCGGTCTGGGGATGCCCGTCACCGAGCAGACCAAGATGAACGCGCTGCTCTCCGACCCCGATCAGGTGAATGTCGCCCACCTCCTCCAGGACGGCCGGATCGGCCTGTTCGTGGTCTCCGCGCTGGCCCGCAGACACGGCATCGCGGTCCGCCTCCAGACCAACATCTACGGCGGCGTCCAGGCCGTACTGGTGCTGCCGCAGGGCCTGTTGGGCGCCGACTCGGAGAGCGTCAAGGACGGGCAGACGGCCGATCGACAGGCCCTCCCGGAGCCCGCCGGCCCCCCCCTCCCGGCCCACCCCCAGCCCCCCGTCGGCGCCCCGCAGCCGCCCGCGCCCCCGCCTGCGCCCGTGCCCGTCCCGCCCCCCGCCGCGCCGGTGCCGCCC